>NZ_AP027040.1:1500000-1581031 GCF_027924525.1 Aurantimicrobium sp. INA4
TCAGACATGCAGGCAACGCAGCCAACAACGCCAAGTACGTCAACTGCACCGCGGGATAGAACAAACCTAAATAGGCGACGATTCCAAAGGGAAGAAGAAGGAGAACGCAGAACAAGACTGCAGAAGCTCGAGCTCCCATGCGGACAGCGAGTGTCTTCTTGCCAGCTTGAGTGTCCGTAGGGATATCCCGGATGTTGTTTACGACCAGAACAGCACAAGATATGAAGCCGATTCCCACGGCACCAAAAATACTTTCGTCGTTAACGAGGCCTGCCTGAACATAGGTTGTTCCCATCGTTGCGACCAAACCGAAGAAGATGAACACCATGACTTCGCCTAAGCCGGCATATCCATATGGCCGCCTTCCGCCGGTATAGAACCAGGCAGCTGCAAGAGCAAGCACTCCGATTGCCGTAATCCACCACAGCTGGGTCATGATCTCAATTGCCAAGCCGGCCGCTGCGGCGATACCAAAGAATGCGAGAGCTACTGCAAGAACCCGCTTGGGCGCAACCGCTCCAGATCCTGTGAGCCGAGGAGGTCCCACACGAAAGTCATCAGTGCCACGAATGCCATCCGAATAGTCGTTGGAGTAGTTGACACCAATCTGCAAAGCAAGAGCAACGACAAGACACAGCAAAGCTAGCGGGGCGTTGAACTTGTCGAGAATAGATGCTGCGCCCGACCCGATCAGAACTGGGGCAACAGCAAGAGGGAGTGTGCGAATACGAGCACCTGAAATCCAATCGCCCACAGTTGCCGGTTTGGGCTTGTGCGACTGGTTCTTCTTCTTAGACGTGCTCATACCTTGAGCCTACTTCTGTGCCGAGGCATATTCGGAAAGTGAAACCATGTCAGGTTTGCCTGAACTAAGCCGAGGAATTTCAGGGATAAAACAGACAACTTTGGGTGCTGCGACGCGACCAAGTTTTGCCACGATGGCGTCATAAACCGTTGCAGAAATCTCTCCAGTGTCAGGAACACCTGGAATAACCACGGCAGGACGGAGACCCCATTCCGAATCAGGAATATGAACGACTACCGCGGAATAACAGCCCTTGATGCCTGTAACGACGGCCTCGACAGCATCCAGATCAATCTTCAAACCCCCGGAAGTAATGACCCTGTCAAGTCGCCCAAGCACCGTTAGAGTCCCCTCAACAAAAGACCCAGCATCACCTGTTCGGTACCATCTCATTTCATTCCGATTTAGGAATACATCAGAAGTTCGCTCTGGATTACCCACATACTCGGTTGCCAACTGTGGTGCTGCAATGAGAATTTCGCCCGTGTCTGAATCAATCTCTATGGTCACTCCTGGAAGCGGAACACCGTCGTATACACAGCCACCAGCCGTTTCACTAGAGCCATAGGTGGTCACAATGTTGAGACCTGCTTGTTCTGCTCTTTCGCGCAGATCGCTCTCGAGCGCCTGGCCACCAATCAAGATGGCAGACAGAGACCGTGCTGTTTCTGCACGGTCGGGATGTTCCTCAATCTCATCAAGAACCCGAGCAAGTTGAACAGGAACAAGAGCTGTGTAGCGACGCTGTCCTGTCATCTGCTCAATGGCATCAAGGAACGTCTTTGCATCGAATGGTCCCGCTGGCATAAAGACAGGTTCAGTGCCCGAATACAGTGAACGAACAAGAACCGAAACTCCTGCTATATAGGTCAACGGTAATGCGAGGAGCCATTGCCCTGGTCCACCCAGGCGTTCATGTGCAGCATGCGCACTTGCGTGAAGTGCCGCTGCACTCAACGCAACTGTTTTTGGTGGACCAGAGGTGCCCGAAGTTTGTATGAGCAGTGCAGTGCCATCGGGAGCTTGTAAGACTGTCTCTTCGTTGGCAGTCACAAGTCTGGATGCTCTTGGGTCCCGAACCAAGACGGCAGGTCCGCCGCCAGCGAGAGCGCGCGCTAAATGTTCTTGCACCTGTTCCGGTGCAGTGGCATCACAAAGAACAATCTCAGCCATATTTAGTAGTGCCAGGGAAAAGCAGACCAGTCAGGGTCTCGCTTTTCCAGGAATGAATCTCTGCCTTCGACGGCTTCATCTGTTCCATAAGCCAAACGGGTAGCTTCCCCAGCAAAAACCTGTTGCCCCATGATGCCGTCATCGACCGCGTTGAAGGCGAACTTCAACATGCGAATAGCTGTGGGAGATTTCGTCATAATCGTGCGTGCCCACGCAAGTGCTTCTGTTTCGAGATCAGCATGATCAACAACCTTGTTTACAGCACCCATTTCATAGGCCCGCTGCGCGCTGTATTCCTCAGCAAGGAAGAACACCTCACGAGCAAACTTCTGGCCAACCTGCCTCGCAAAGTAAGCGCTGCCATATCCAGCATCAAAAGAACCAACGTCGGCGTCTGTTTGCTTGAAGTGCGCATGCTCACGGCTGGCAATAGTCAGATCACAGACCACGTGCAGTGAGTGTCCACCACCAGCTGCCCATCCAGGAACTACTGCGATGACAACCTTGGGCATTGTTCTGATCAGGCGTTGAACCTCCAAGATGTGGAGACGGCCAGTGCCAGTTGAACCATCGGCATATTCGTATCCGGCTTTTCCGCGGATACGCTGATCCCCACCCGAGCAAAATGCCCAGCCGCCATCTTTCGGGCTAGGCCCGTTGCCTGTGATGAGAACGACGCCCACTTTGCTGTTCTGCCTTGCATCATCAAGGGCACGATATAACTCATCAACGGTATGAGGACGAAAAGCGTTCCGCACCTCGGGACGATTAAAGGCAATACGGGCAACTTGCCCCATCACGTCGAGGTGGTAGGTAATATCCGTGAACCCTTCAGAACCGGGTGCGACAACCCACTCAGTGGGGTCAAAAATCTCAGAAACCTCAGATGCCATAACACCAGCCTACGCAAGCTCAGGCGATGAGTGGGAGACTAGGCAGGTGGAACCAACCCTAAACGAGCTCAGAAACAGCGCGCATGTGCTCTCTCTCCCGCTTGCTGTGAAATTCCGTGGCATCTGGTCACGAGAAATCATGCTCTTCAAGGGACCCCAAGGGTGGACCGAATTTAGTCCCTTTGTTGAGTACAACGATGATGAGGCCGTGCACTGGCTCAAAGCTGCGATTGAATTCGGATGGACTCCCGCAGCGCCACTTGTTCGGGATTCAGTGATGGTCAACGCAACCATTCCGGCTGTGGCTGCCGAACATGTTCCCGCAGTTTTGGCGCACTTTGATGGCTGCAGAACAGCCAAAGTCAAGGTGTGTGAATCGGGTCAGACTTTGGCAGACGATATTGCCCGGGTGAGGGCTGTTCGTGCAGCCATGGGACCTGAAGGACGCATTCGTCTGGACGCCAATGGCGGATGGAATGTTGATGAGGCGGAGCATGCTTTCCATGCTTTAGCCGAATTCGACCTCGAATATGTTGAACAGCCGTGTTCCACACTTGAGGAACTGGCTGAGCTACGCGAGCGCACCCACTACTTGGACATACCTATCGCTGCAGATGAGAGTATCCGCAAAGCTGAAGATCCTCTTGCCGTTGCCCAGGCTATTGCAGCGGACATTCTGGTGCTCAAAGCTCAGCCGTTGGGAGGAATTTCATCCATCCTTGAGATTGCTGAGCAGGTAACTCTTCCCGTGGTGCTCTCAAGTGCGCTGGAATCCTCTGTGGGTATCTCGATGGGCTTGCATGCGGCAGCTGCTCTTCCACAGTTGGAATACGACTGTGGTTTGGGAACTGCCTCTCTGCTGGCTGCTGACGTCACCAAGAAGCCTCTTCTTGCCCAGGCCGGATCAATCTCTGTCCAGAGAGTTGATGTCGACGAGGAGATGCTCAGCAGCTTGGCCGCTCCTCCAGACACCACTGCGTGGTGGCTGGAGCGACTAGAGCGCTGCTACGCCCTGTTATAAACCGGAGTAGGCGTGTAAGCCCTTGAAGAAGATGTTCACGACTGTGAAGTTGAAGATCACGGCAGCGAAACCAACAATGGCAAGCCACGCGGAGCGTGTGCCACGCCATCCACGTGTCGACCGGGCGTGAATGTAGCCGGCGTAGACGGTCCAGATGATGAAGGTCCACACTTCTTTGGTGTCCCAGCCCCAGTATCGTCCCCACGCCTTTTCTGCCCAGATTGCCCCGGCGATGAGAGTGAATGTCCACATCACAAAGCCGATGATGATGAGACGGTAAGCGTAGTTCTCGAGTTGAACAGAGTCAGGTAACCGGGTGAGGAATCCCAAACGGGTCTTTTCGTTCGCCGCGACGGCATTCTCGCGTTTGGTCTGAAGGAGTTGCATCAGCGAGAGAGCGAAGCCCAAGGCAAAGAATCCTGTTGCCAGTGTCGCCACGAAGACGTGAATAACGAGCCAGTAGGACTGCAGTGCTGGCGGAAGCGGAACTACTTCGACGTAGTAGCGGGTTGCAGCCAGCCCCAGTAGCAACAGCACCAAACCGGTAATGAAGGCACCGAGGAATTTCATATCCCACTTGAGGTTCACAATGAGGAACACGGCAACAATGACCAGAGTTCCTGTCATGGCGAACTCATACATGTTCGCCCAAGGAACACGTGAGGCAGCAAATCCTCGCATCATGGTTGCGGCGAATTGGAGAATGAATCCCAAAACCGTCAGTGACATTGCGATGCGAGCAAGCTTGCGGCGTTCAGGCACAACCGCGACGGTGCTGGCTTCACCCACAGGAGCAGAATCTGTGCTCGCACCCTTGGCTAGATCCAGGGTGAACAACACAAAGGCGATGGCGTAAATCGCCATCGAAGAGTAGAGGGCAAGGACGGAATACTGCGAAAGAGTGTCTGTCACGAGTTCAATCCTAGAGCTCGGTGAATTTTGTCTTTGAGGGCTTTAACAGCACTTTCCAAGCTTGGGTCGTCACCACGTGCCAAACCAGCGCATTCCGCTGTGACCGAACCATCAGAATTTTCTGTGACCGAAACCCACATGCGGCGGCGAGGGATAAACAATGACACTAACAAGCCGGCAAGAGCGGCCATGGAGAAGACAAGCACCCAGCCTTGTGTTGGGTCACGGTGAATATCGAGCGAGACAAACTTCTTTACCCCGTCAAACGTGACAGTGCCCAAACCTTGAGGTAACTCGACAGTTTCACCGATTTTCATCTCGAGGGACTTCTGCGGAGCCTTGCGTCCAGCGAGCTTGGTCATGTCTTCTGTATCAAGTGCATAAACAGAACGAGGAATACCGTCATCAAGACCGAGGTCACCAGAGTAGACGTCGAGGGTGAGGCGAGGATCTACGAGGTCTGGATACATCGAGAAGAATGCTCCGCTGTGTCCCTCGCTGACCGTGGGATAGAAGAACCCGATCAACCCGACTTGTTCCTTCAGGCCGTCTGGGAGTTTGATCACACCCAGTGAGGTGAGGTTCTTATCTTGTGGCAAGAAGTTCACCGAGTCGGTGAAAATAACGTTCCCCTCAGGGTCACGAACAGTGACAGTTGGGGCGTAGCCATTACCCAGGAGGTAAACGTCAGTGCCCTCAATGCGCAAAGGCTCGTTAACTTTAATGACTTGTTTCTGGGGTTCTTGCCCCTTGATTTGGGTAGTCACCTCAGCGGTGTAGTCAACCGGCTGCCCAATAGCGTTCGCGTTTTGTTCCTCATAGACCGTTGTGAACTTATCCAACGTGATGGTGTACGGAGGGAGCGAGGAGGAGTTGAAGAAACGTCCTGGGTTGAACGAGTCGAAGGCAATCAAGCTGTTCGTAAATGCTTGGCCTTCATAGATAGCGCGCTGACCGGCAAAGCCAAAGCCACCGCCGAAACCAACCGCAATGAGAACACCAACGAGCGCAAAGTGGAAAACAAGGTTTCCTGTTTCGCGCATGTATCCGCGCTCTGCTGAAACAGTGATTGCTCCGGTGCTGGCGAGTTTGCCTTTTCCTCCAGCAGGACGGTCATAGCGTGCAACGCGGTATCGATCTGCCTTGAGCACAGCTTTCGATACTTCGAGCACCTCTTCTGCGCTCTTGCCCGAAACGGTGAGTTCCGCATGAGCTGGGAGACGTCCCAGATTTGCTGGGGTTGCAGGGGGTTGTGCGCGCAATGCCTCAAAGTGGTGTTTGGTGCGAGGAAGCACACAGCCAATCAGAGAAATAAAGAGAAGCAAGTAAATCGCGGAGAACCAGGCAGATGAATAGACATCGAAGAGCTGGAACTTATCCAAGATAGGTGCCACGTCTTTGTGGTCCACAAAGTACTGGCTTACACCGTTGGGATCAGAGCTGCGCTGAGGAACGAGTGAACCTGGGACTGCAGCGATGGCGAGCAAAAGCAGCAACAGCAATGCAGTGCGCATGCTGGTGAGTTGACGCCAGAACCAGCGCAACCAGCCCACAACCCCCAGTTGGGGGTTAACGATTTTGGCGTCAGCCGCAGAGTCGTAGTGATCAGATGGTCGGGACAAAGTTACTGATCACCGCCTGCAGTTGATAAATCCATTGAGTCCACAATCCTGTCACCATGAGCACACCCAATACGATGAGCAAAATGCCGCCGAAGATGTTGATCGCGCGAATGTGACGCTTCAAGAATGCCACGGAACTTGTTGCCCAACTCAATCCGAAGGCAAGCAGGATAAAGGGGATACCCAGGCCAACGCAGTAGGCAAAACCTAGCAATGCGCCCCGCCACGGCGAAGCAGTGTCAATACTCAAAGACAAGATAGCGGTGAGGGTCGGGCCAATACAGGGAGTCCATCCCAAACCAAAGACGACACCGAGAAGCGGTGCGCCGGCTAGTCCTGTTGCTGGAGAAATGTTGAGCTTGGCTGTGCGCTGAAAGAATCCAAATTGGCCGATGAATATCAAACCCATCGCAATGACTACGAAGCCAAGGATGACGGTAATGAGTTCCTGCCATTGAAGAAGCCAGACACCCACTGCACCAAATGCTGCACCATAGGCAATGAATACGGCAGAGAATCCCGCGATGAACAGTGACACCCCAGCCACCATGCGCCACATATTTGCGCGACGAGTTTGTGCATCACTTGCCGGCGCACTCACACCACTGACGTAGGCGAGATATCCCGGAACTAGTGGAAGCACACATGGTGAAGCAAAGGAAATAAGACCGGCAAGTATTGCCAAAGGGATGGCGACAAGAAGTTGCCCGCTGTAAACCAGCTCGCCCACGTTCTCCATTAACCCGTGCTCTTTTCTGCGGCGACGTCGTTAATCAAAGTGGTCAGAATGGACGGGCTTTGCAGCTGCCCAAGAATTCGAGCAGCAACACGTCCCTGAGCATCCAAAACCAGCGTGGTGGGAACTGCGTTGGGTGGAACTTGGGAGGCAAAAGAAAGCTGAGCTTGCCCGTTTTGATCCATGATGCTGGGGTAAGTCACACCAAACCGCTCATTGAAAGAGATTGCTGTCGCTGCTTGGTCACGGACATTAACTCCGAGGAAGTTCACACCTGATGGAGAGGTCTCCTGGTAGACCTGCTCAAGGTCAGCTGCTTCGGCACGGCAGGGTGCACAGCCGGCGTACCAGAAATTCACCACAAGAACATTGCCGAGATACTGCTCTGAAGTAACGGTTTCACCAGTTTCAGTGGTGCCCGTAAATGTGATGGGCTCACCACGGTTCTCCAGCAGGATCTCGGTGACAGAACCGTCTCCAGCGATGTAGTTCTTGTTTGAACCTTCTCGATATTGCTGAGCAAGAGGGTCTGATGAACATCCGGTCAGTGCCAGGGCAAGTGCAGTAGCGCCGACAACCAATGTGCGCGTCAATCGTGAACTCATACAGCTCCCACATCCAATGCTGTAGCTGTGAGCTCTGAGGCAGGTTCAACATAACCAACCTCGACAAAACCTAGTTCAGGCTTGAGCGGGTCAATCAACTCGAGAGTCGTGATGCTCGAGAGTGTGCAACGGCGAGACCGGGGGTCATGAAACAGTTTCTTGCCACTGACATCACGGTGAACCATCCAAATAGGTAATTGGTGACTGACTATGACGACATCGCCGTCAGGGACTGAAACCGCCGCGTCTGTCATTGCTTCACGCATCCGTGAAGCAATGGATTGGTAAGGCTCGCCCCAACTGGGTTTGAAAGGATTAATGAGGTATTTCCAATTACCAGGATCTTTCAATGCAGATTCTGGTCCTCGCATTCTTTTTCCCTCGAATGCGTTTGTCGGTTCAATCACACGCTCATCAAGTTTCACTGGCAGGTTGAGTGCCTTGGAAACCGGCGCCGCAGACTCTTGGGTGCGTTGAAGAGGGGAGGCAATGAGCTGAGAAAAAGTGCGTCCACGGCTTGCTAAATTGGCCGCGGCGAGTGCGGCCATTTGGTGACCGGCATCTGAGAGTCCGTATTCAGGTAGGCGTCCGTACAGCACCCTATTCGGGTTGTAGACCTCGCCGTGTCGGACAAGGTGCAACTGCGTGGCGACCATGCTTCTAAGTCTACGGAAGCCTTTCCGGTGAATTCGCCGAGAGTCGGCCGGCTAAACTTGGGTCTCGTGACTGAACGCATCGTAATTAAGAACCTGGCAACAATCCCCGAAGGCCCCGTAACGGTGGCTGGTTGGGTAGATAAGGTCCGTGACCAGAAGAAAGTACAGTTCGTTGTGCTCCGGGATGAGAGCGGCGCAGCCCAGCTGGTGCACCCCCGTGCCGAAGAATCTGATCCTCTTGCCGACATTATTTCTGGTTTAGCTACCGGTTCTTTCATCCGTGTTACCGGTGAACTCAAACTTGATGAGCGTGTGAAGCTCGGTGGCCTAGAAATCAAAGTCTCTGACATCGAAGTTGTCACCGCAGCTAACCCTGAAACTCCTATCGCTGCTGACAGTGGCATTGATAAGCGTTTGGATTGGCGCTTCCTGGACCTCCGTGAGGCCCGCAACAACCTCATTTTCCGGGTAGAGACCACTCTCGAGCACGCTATGCGCTGCTACTGGATTGAGCGTGACTTTATTGAGATTCACACGCCCAAGCTCATGGCTAGTGCCAGTGAATCTAACGCTGAGCTGTTTGAGGTTGAATACTTCGAGGGCAAGGCATACTTGGCCCAGTCACCGCAGTTCTTCAAGCAGATGGCTCAGTCCGCTGGCTTTGGCAAGATTTTTGAGATCGGCCCCGTTTTCCGTGCTGACCCTTCGTTCACCTCTCGTCACGCAACCGAGTTCATTTCTGTTGATGCAGAAATCAGCTGGATAGACAGCCATGAAGACGTGATGAAGATGCAGGAAGAACTTCTTGTTGCTGCATTGACAGCAGTGAAGGAAAAGCACGGCGAGGAAATCAAGGAACTCTTCGACGTTGACGTTGTGGTTCCCTCAATTCCTTTCCCTCGCATTCCTTTGGCAGAAGCCAAGAAGATTGTTGCCGAGCGTGGCTATGAAGTTCCTCGTCATGATGACGACATGGACCCCGAAGGTGAGCGACAGATTGCCGCATATGTTGCAGAGAAGTATGGTCACGAGTTTGTTTTCCTGACCGATTACGCAACCAGCATTCGCCCGTTCTATCACATGCGTAATGCAGAAGATCAGAGCATTACCAACAGCTATGACTTGATCTGGCGTGGAACCGAAATCACCACTGGTGCTCAGCGTGAACACCGCATCGACATTCTCGAATCCCAAGCTCGTGAGAAGGGTCTGGATCCGAAGGAACTCGAGTTCTACCTCGACTTCTTCCGATACGGTGTTCCTCCACACGGTGGTTTCGGCATGGGACTCTCACGTGTGTTGATGTTGCTTCTGCACCAGCCCAACCTGCGCGAGGTCACCTACCTCTTCCGCGGACCTAACCGTCTGACTCCGTAAGTGCTCTGACTTAACGAACAAATGCCTCCCCTGCGGGAGGCATTTGTGTTTCAGGCCTTTGTTAGATTGCGCCAAGTTCAGTGAGCTTGGCGTGAAGTTCACTGTCGCTGGGCTCACACTGCACTGCACCATCTGGGAAAGCGATGACGGGGATGTTCTTTCGTCCTGCAAGACCGGCTGCTACATCAGCTGCTTCAGGAACTTCCTCGAGGTCAACGTAGTCGTAATCAACATTGAGGGTGTCGAGGAGAGATTTGGAGCGGCGGCAATCGCCACACCACATTGCGCCGTAAAGGGTAATTTTCCCTGTGGATTCAGACATGAATAACAGACTAACCCCCTAGAATCAGTGCTTGGGGAAAATTTCCCACGCTGGTGAATCCTTTTGTGGTTGCCGGCACACTTGAAAGGTTTACACATGCAGTTCACTGACTTCCTCTGGACATTCCTGTTCGCGTTCCTTCTTATCGCGTACATCATGATCTTCTTCTCGATCATCACCGACCTGTTCCGCGACCACACCATTGGTGGAGGTGCCAAGGCTCTCTGGGTGATCTTCTTAATTGCAGCTCCTTTCATTGCTGCGCTGATTTACCTCATCGCTCGCGGTAACGGCATGGCTCAGCGTCAGCAGGCTGCTGTTGCTGCTGCAAAAAAGGAAACCGACGACTACATCAAGCAGGTCGCTGGTACTTCTCACGCTGACGAGATTGCTAAAGCTCAGGCTCTTAAGGACTCCGGTGCAATCACCGCAGCTGAGTTCGCAACCCTGAAGAAGAACATTCTCGCAGGTAAGTAATTTCACAAACGTAGGGCCCGGGATTACTCCCGGGCCCTACGTCGTTAAGTCTTGTGTCTTAGAACTCGTAATCAACAGCGGTACGTTCGACGGCATACTTCTTGATGACTTGGGCTGCCTCTTCATGCGCGGGATGAGACGCATAGGCCGCTAAGCCTTCTGCGTCATCAAAGGTTGAATCAAGCACAACGTCGTAGTTTGCCCCAACGAATAATGAATTGGGGCGGACCGTTAGTGAACGCAAGCTGGGAACAACACCGTTAAGACCTTCCAGTGCTACCCGAATTTCTTCGGCTTGGGCCAACTTATCTTCTGCAGAGTCGGCTCCTAACTTCCACATCACAATGTGACGAATACTCATGTGCGCTCCTTCAAGGCCAAGCGAAGGCGCTCAGGATCGATACGCCAATAGTTGTGAACTTTGCCGTCAATTAACAGCACAGGGATTTGATCCCAATAAGAATCAAAAAGATCTTGATCGTCCTCAATAGATTTTTGTTCCAGAACAACCTGATCTGATTCAAAATCAGCTAGAACACCCGTGACCGCAACTTCAGCATCTTCACAAAGGTGGCAACCTGGTTTGCCAATCAAGGTGAGGGTTATCGTAGACACCACTCCAGACTAGGACACTCTCTGAGCGAGCAAAAAGCGCCAGACCTGATGGTCTGACGCCTTTGTGCTGTCAAGAAGTAGTCGGACTACTTCTTGTTGCGACGCTGGTGACGAGTCTTGCGAAGCAACTTACGGTGCTTCTTCTTCGCCATACGCTTGCGGCGCTTCTTGATGACTGAACCCACGGAAACCTCACAAAAATCGGGTTAGACCGCAACGGTGGCGGTCAGAGCAAGGCAATTAATGCCTCGTGGAAGTCTAGCGGATTACTTGCGACCCTTTTTACGCAAGCCAGAAGTGAGCTTGTTGACGGCTTCTTTGGTGCTGTGTTGAAGATCTCCAAAAGCCTGAGTTACTTGGAAAACCGTCGTCGCAGCTGCACTACCAACAGAGCTTCCTGCTGCTGTGACTGCTTCGCTGGCGAACAGTCGCTCACCAAATTCATCACTGGAAGAACCGGGGAAGTTCACACTCAAGAAAGGAATCACCCAGTCTTCTAGCTCTTCGAGTGGGGTGGGATCCAGGTGGTAAAGGCGGTGCTGTCCATCTTCACGAACCCCCACAACTCCTGCTTCCCGAAGTACCTTGAGCTGCTTAGAGACGGTGGGCTGGCTCAGGCCGGTGCGAGAAACAAGTTCGGAAACACTCATCTCACCTGTGGAGGTGGTCAGGTTTTCTAGCAAGATTTGCAAAATCTCACGACGGGTTTCGTCCGCAACAACGTCAAAAATGTCAGCCATGTATCTAGGTTAGCGTCCTCGTGCACCCCGTAGCATGGGAGGAGTTAATCAGAGAGGGAAACAGGTTGGCATCATCACCGCAACTCTCCCTTCCTGTGCGTATTCGTGAAGGGCTTGAAGCATTTGCTTCAAGGTCTCCATCTCGTTTCGCGATTTTGATCTTTGCCTCGCTGATCATTGTTTTTACCCTGCTGCTTGCGCAGCCTTATGCCAGTGCAAACAGGCAGCCCACTAACTTTGCTGATGCGTTCTTCACCGCCATGTCGACTATTTGTGTGGCTGGTTTGAGCACTGTTGATATGGCGACCTACTGGTCCCCACTAGGGAACGCCATTATCTTCACTGGAACGCAGGTGGGTGCTCTCGGTGTTCTGACATTAGCCTCCATCTTGGGAACCATCATCTCGGGCCGTCTTGGATTACGTGCGCGGTTGATGGCAGCCAGCGACACCAACCCCATGCGTATTCACTCTGGGCCAGTAGCCGAAGGCCAAGCCATTCGACTTGGCGAGGTCGGAGGCCTGCTTGCCACGGTTGCTTTCAGCTTGATCATCATTGAAACCACCATTGCTCTGCTCATGCTTCCCAGCGTGCTTTCTGCTGGTTATTCCCTGGGTGAGAGTATTTGGTACAGCTTCTATTACTCAGCCATGGCGTTTACAAACACTGGCTTCACCCCCAACGTTGGTGGGCTCACTCCTTTTGCTCATGACTATTGGTTCCTCACTTTGATCATGGTTGGGGTTTTCCTTGGAAGTGTCGGCTTCCCCGTGATCTATGCACTCAGTCGTAACCTCAAGCACCCCCGCAGATGGTCGCTGCATGTCAAGCTCACCCTTACGACCTGGGCAATCCTCTGGTTTGGCGGCGTCGTGGGATTCCTCCTGCTCGAGCCAGGGAACACACAAGTCTTTGCCGGGATGGGGCCCGGAGAACTTACCTATCAGGCGGCCTTCCTCTCCACTATGTCTCGTTCTGGTGGTTTCAATCTGGTTGATATCTCACAACTTGATTCCTCAACTCTGCTGTTCACTGACATGCTCATGTTTATTGGTGGTGGCTCGGCCTCCACCGCAGGTGGTATCAAGGTGACCACGTTTGCGGTCTTGATTCTTGCTGCCATTGCTGAGGCTCGCGGACGTTCCTCTATCGAAGCTTTCAAGCGTCGCATTCCCGGAGACGTTCTGCGCCTAGCTGTGAGCGTGGGTCTGTGGGGCGCAACGACTGTTGCTATCGGCACACTCATCATCAGTGAGCTCACGGATGCCCCACTCGAATATGTGCTCTTCGACGTCATCTCTGCATTTGCCACCGTGGGTATGTCCACCGGCGTGACAGCAGAATTGTCAGATCCTGGTCTCTATGTTTTAGCTCTTGTCATGTTTATGGGTCGCGTCGGTACAGTGACTATGGCGGCAGCTTTGGCTGCTACACAAGTGGGACAATTCTTTACCCGCCCCGAGGAAAGGCCGATCGTTGGTTGATCACAAAAAGAAGAACAATGCCGTACTCGTTATCGGCTTAGGCCGTTTTGGTGCCGCAACTGCCGGTCAACTCGATCGCCTCGACCGAGAAGTTCTCGCCGTGGACACAGACATGGAACTTGTCCAGAAATGGTCAGAGCGTGTCACACACACTGTCCAAGCAGATGTGACCAACATTGATGCCCTCAAACAAATAGGCGCCGAGGAATTCTCGACCGTCGTTGTTGCCGTGGGCTCTTCCATCGAGGCGAGCGTGCTCATTACGGCAAACTTGGTTGACCTGGGCATTCCAGATATTTGGGCTAAAGCAATCAGCAAATCCCACGGCCAGATCCTCACACGCATTGGGGCAACCCACGTGATTTATCCCGAAGCAGAAGCAGGTGAGCGCGTTGCTCACCTGCTCTCAGGACAAATGCTCGACTTCGTTGAACTGGACACCGACTTTGCCATTGTGAAGATGTATCCCCCGCTGGCTATTCAGAACAAGACTCTCGCCGAAGCAGCGCTCCGTCGCGACTACAAAATCACGGTTGTGGGTGTGAAGAAGCCAGGTGGTTCGTTTGTGTATTCCACGGCTGACACGTATATCGAAGCACGTGACCAAATTATTGTTTCCGGTCACCCCGAAGACATTGAGAAGTTTGCTGCCCTAGAGAAGTAGCTATTCTCCGCGGGCCATTTCCTCGGAACGAGCAATTGCAGCCTGTGTTCCATTGAGCAAAATTGCTTCGATGTTGGCTTCATCGAATACAGCAATGGCACGTTCAGTGCTTCCCTTAGGGCTGGTCACCTGGCGGCGCAACTCTTCGGGTTCTTCACCGGATTGTGCAAGAAGTTCAACAGCGCCACGGAAGGTGCCTTGCACCATTTTCTGAGCTTGCTCAGCACTGAATCCGTGTGAAATCGCCACCTTAGTCAGCTGCTCAATGAAATAGAACACGTATGCAGGCCCAGAACCTGAAATTGATCCCAGGGCATCGATCATGCTCTCGGGCAGGACGATGACCTCACCCACGGTGGAGAACATGTCACAAATAAGGTCAAGCTGAGCTGGGGTGGAACGCGTTCCGGCAGCAATGCCGGTCACGCCCAAGCCAATCTTTGAGGGTGTGTTGGGCATGGTGCGAATAACAGAAACATGTTCGGGCAGGTGAGCTTCCATGGTGGCCGTCGTTACTCCGGCGGCAACACTAACCACGATTGCGCCCTCGGCGAGCGCAGGAGATATTTCGTCCAGCAGATCTGGAACCATTGCTGGTTTCACTGCGACAAGAACGATGGCGGCACCGCGCACAGCCTCGAGGTTGGCTTCGGGGTTAGTGGCAGTTGCCCACGCTTGCACGCGAGGTTCGTGATCGAATGACGCTGCGTTCTCGGCACTTCTGTTTGTCACGCGAACAGCTCCCTCCACACTGACGTGCGGAGCAAGGAGGCCAGAAAGAATTGCTCTGGCCATGGAGCCGGCTCCCAACATTGCAATGGTGGGAAGTGTTACCTGTGTTTTTTCACTCACCCGCTCATTCTAGGATTGACTCACGGCGATTGAGGGAGATACGTCCATGAGTGCAACAGGCGGTACCAAGGCAATCATTGCTGCACTGCTCGCAAACCTGGGTATTGCTGCCACAAAGTTCATCGCCTGGGCACTCTCCGGCGCGACTTCTCTTCTTGCTGAAGCAGTGCACTCTCTCGCCGACTCGGGTAACCAGGTGTTGCTTCTCATTGGTGGTCGCAGAGCAAAGCAACGCGCTGATGGCAAGCACCCTTTCGGTTACGGTCGCGAACGCTACGTCTATGCCTTCGTTGTCTCCATCATTCTGTTCAGCGTTGGTGGGGTTTTTTCTCTCTATGAGGGTTTTCACAAACTCCAACATCCTGAACCTCTCGAGATGTGGTGGCTCCCTCTCTTGGTGCTCTCCATCGCTATCGTCCTAGAGAGCCTGTCCTTGCGCACAGCAATCCGTGAATCAAACCCTCACCGCGGTGATGCGTCCTGGATTCAATTTGTTCGTCACGCAAAAGCACCCGAACTGCCTGTGGTTCTGCTGGAAGACACCGCTGCTCTACTCGGTCTTGTCCTGGCGTTTTTCGGTGTGAGTCTCACGGTAATCACCGGCGATAGCCTCTTCGACGCACTAGGCACGATCGGTATTGGAATTCTGTTGATTGTGGTGGCCATCATCCTGGGCATTGAGACAAAGAGTTTGCTCATTGGTGAAGGTGCCAGTGTCGAGGACGTTCAAGCTATTGAGAAAGCCATCATTTCTGGCGGTGAAACCGACGGAATCATTCACATGAAGACCCTCTATCTTGGCCCTGATGAATTCTTGGTCGCAGCTAAGTTAGCTTTCCCGGCAGAGCTCCGCTTCTCTGAGGTAGCTCAGGCAATTAACACCATTGAGAGTCGTGTTCGCGAAAGTGTGCCGGCAGCTCGGGTGATTTATCTCGAACCGGACGTGGCACGGGTTGACCGGACTGAGTCACTGGCAACGGATGCCATTGTGATTAAGGGAACCGACTAACCTAGTTTTTCTCGGAAGAACTCAGTCAATAACTGCCCGCATTCTTCGGCACGAACACCCGAAATCACTTCAACCTGGTGGTTGAGCCGGCGGTCACGAAGCAGATCAAAAACTGATCCTGCTGCACCTGCTTTTTCATCCCACGCTCCGTAGACAACGGTGGGGATGCGTGCAGCAAGTATTGCTCCCGCACACATCACACAGGGTTCCAGCGTCACAATGAGGGTGCAGTCATCCAAGCGCCAACTTCCTAAGCTGGCTGCAGCAGCTCTGATAGCCATCACTTCAGCGTGGCCGAGAGGGTCGTCGTCTCGCTCTTTAGTGTTTCTGCCGGTTGCAATAACCTCACCTGCGGCGTCCAGGATGACTGCTCCCACAGGAACGTCATCGGAGTGTGCACAGACACGTGCTTGTTCAAGTGCAAGCTCCATCTGGGCTTTGCGCTCTGCAGAGGTGGGGACAGCCATGCTTTCAGCCTATATCGGCTTATTTGACAGGGTTTAGCTACGTCCGGTTAACTTATCTCTATGACATACGGAGCTCACACCACCTGTGGTGACCGCGGCATGATGGCCGTGATGAGCTGTGCCTGCCGTCGAATGTGTTGCAGCAACTAACCTTCCTCGCTCCATCTCTCGACTTTCAACACATCGCCCGTGTTTAGCTGGCTCGATGTTTTACGGCACTACAAAGGATTCCCCAGATGTCAACTCCCCACGAACGCCCTCAGCCTAAAGGCTTTGCCTTATATGTTGGGCTTGATGAAGCCAGCGCCGCTGAGCGCGGTCTCGATCTCGGCAAGGTTGTCGAAGCACTTAAGAAGCTCACCAACGAACTTGTCCCCGGAACCGAAACCTATGCCGCTGTAGCGTTAGCTCCTGCGAATTCAAAGGGGCGCCAAGTTGATTTAGTTCGTTTGGCACTGCAGGAGCCTTCGGCGGTGGCAAAGTACAAACCTGAGGATGAGTACGAGCCTTCCGACGGTGACGGAGGTGTCGTAGTAGACATCTCCCGCAAGCGTGTGCTTATCGACTACCAAGCAGCACCGCTAACTTTCAAGGAATTTGAACTGCTGCAGTTCCTTGTCGTTCACAAAGGCGAGACCATCAGCCGCGAAGATATCATCAAAGCCTTGTGGCGCGAGGATGACCTCGATATTCCTAATGAGCGCACGATTGACGTTCACGTGCGACGCCTGCGTTCCAAGCTGGGCCGCTTCGAGGACATCGTCCGCACAGTTCGTGGTGTTGGCTACCGCTATGACCAGCACGCTGACGTGACCGTCATGCACGCAGGAACCCCCAGTCCAGATCTGTTCTAAATCATTCACAGGTAACCCTCAGAAAAATTACTTCCCTGTCGTTACCTTTTCGTTATAAAGTGACTGTACGAGCGTTGCTTGCTGTGGTGGCCTCGTGAATGTGATTGCAAAACTCTTGGTGTAAAACAAGGGCCGATCGGATGCCTCTTCCGATCGGCCCTTTCCTATTGCCTAGGCTGTACCTATGACCTGCACAATCGTTTGGCTTCGAGATGACCTCCGTGTTGCAGATAACCCTGCCCTAGCTGCAGCCATCGAACACGGTGAACCTGTTGTTGTGGTCTATATCCTCGACGAAGTGAGCCCGGGGATTAGGCCGTTGGGTGGGGCAACGAAATGGTGGCTTCACCACAGCCTGGTTGCACTCTCGGACAAAGTGCGGCGCCTAGGCGGAGAACTCATTCTCAAGCAGGGTGCCTCGGCAGACATTATTCGAGGCCTCATACGTGAGACCAATGCCAGTGCGTTGTACTGGAACCGTCGCTATGGCAAACCAGAACGTGACCTGGATGCCAGCATCAAGGAATATGCCAAGGCTTCAGGTGTTGACGCCCAATCATTCCAGGCGAATGTTTTGTTTGAGCCGTGGACAGTCCGAACAGGAAATGACACCCCGTACACCGTGTTTACTCCGTTCTGGAAGTCGTGTGTTAACCGTCCAACCCCACCACGATTACCCATCCCTGCGCCCACAAATCTCACTCCTCCGGCAACTCAACCTGCCAGTGATGAACTAGATTCCTGGAATCTGCTTCCCACTTCCCCGAACTGGGCTCTCGCCTTCGACCACCGCTGGAACGTCGGTGAAAACGGAGCACATCAAGCTCTTGATCGCTTCTTTGATTCGCGCATCACCAGATACGCCAAGGGTCGTGACTTCCCTTCGGAATATTCCACGAGTGAGCTTTCTCCCCACCTGCGCTGGGGAGAAATCAGCCCGTTCCAGATCTGGCATGCCACAGATGAATTCCGCCGCAAGATGGGCAATACTCCCGAGATCACAACCAATGCCACCAAATTCCTCTCCGAGCTTGGCTGGCGTGAATTCAGTTACCACCTGCTTTATCACTGGCCAGAGCTAGCCACCGTTAATTTTGATGCCCGCTTTGATCACTTCCCCTGGGGTCAAGCAGACCCAGACATTCTTGATGCTTGGCAGCAAGGAAGGACAGGTATCCCTCTGGTCGACGCGGGCATGCGTGAGCTGTGGCAGACCGGCTACATGCACAACCGAGTCCGTATGGTGGCCGCTTCCTTCCTGATCAAGAACCTGCTTATCGATTGGCGTATCGGTGAAGCGTGGTTCTGGGACACCTTGGTTGATGCCGACCCAGCCAACAACGCTGCCTCTTGGCAGTGGGTTGCTGGTAGCGGTGCTGACGCAGCACCCTACTTCCGTGTTTTCAACCCCATGCTCCAAGCAGAGAAATTCGACCCCAAGAGTGAATATCTTCACCGCTACTTAGGTGACTATGAGCACCCCATGCTCAGTGGATACCCCGAACCAATTATTGATTTGTTAGAGACACGAAATCGAGCTCTTGAGGCGTTCAAAACTCTTGGTGATATTCCTCGCCAGATTCGTCCACCTGTCGTGGACCTTTAACACAAGAACCCCGCCAGGAGCGGGGTTCTTGATGAGTAATGAATTGCTATTGAACTATCGGGATACCGGTTGCCGCTGACGCGTTTTCTTTAGAACCGACATCTGTAACGTTCGTAAATCCTGCTGCCTTCATCTGTTCAACTGCTGCTGCAGAGCGTTTGCCAGAGCGGCAATAAACGTAATACTCACCGTCGGTGGGAAGCTGGCTCAAAATTGAGGCAAAGTCAGGTGACTGAACGTCAATATTGACTGCACCTTCCAAGTGTCCTTCTGAGTATTCAGAGGGAGTGCGAACATCAATCACAATGGCATTGGAACCGAGTGTGACCGGTTGGGCCGTTGGTGCACATGCAGTGAGGGCGACCAACGCAGTCATGACGAGTGCGAAAAGAGTGATGATTTTCTTCATAGTCACAGAGTATCAGATACCCCCAGGGGTATATGGACTTAGGCTTCGCGAGTGATCTCGACCTTCACAAAAACACCTGAGGCGCTCGCCCCGGCATAGACACCGCGTAAAGGTGAGACGTCTTTGTAGTCGCGGCCACGTGCAATCAAGACGTGGCGCTCCCCGATGTGGAGCATGTTTGTGGGATCAAAACCAAACCAATCCCCGGTAAACCATTCCACCCACGCGTGAGATTCCCCGACAATTGTTTCGCCAATTTCCGCATCGGCCTTTGACTGCAAGTAGCCAGAAACATAACGGGCAGGAATTCCTACAGACCTCAACGCACCCAAAGTCACATGGGCAATGTCTTGGCAGACACCCTTCTTGTTTTCCCAAGCATGAGCGGCAGTGGTTTGAACACCGGTGACACCCTTGGTGTATTCGATGTTGTCGTACACAGCTGCCGCTATTGCCATTGCGGTGGCAGCTGGGTTGTCATGTTTATCAGCAATGTCACGGGCAAGATCGATGACGCCTGCTGGTGGTTCTGTCAGCCGGGTCTGTTCGGTGAATTCCACAAACTTTGTTGTGCTTGTCCGGACAGTGGCTAGGTCATCCCAGCTCATGTCTGGTGACTCCCGCAGAGCAGGTCGAACCTCGACAACACTTGTAGCCGTGACAGAAAGCTCCGTGTGTGGAGTGAGAACTTCGAAAGTGCTGACCTGTGTTCCCCAGTAGTCAACGTAACCATGCTGAGCAGCCGCAGGATGAATCTGAAGATTTGCCTGCAGCACAAACTGCTCGTTGCTATTGACCGGCAGCATCCGAGCCTCGTTGTAGGAGGCAGTTGCGGGAAGTTCATAGGAAAACCCAGTGCGGTGAACAATGCGGAGACGACTCATGATGTCTCTCCAATCCACACAGGTACTGCGCTGGTGGGGAAATACTTCAAACGAATCTGGTCGCTGGCCGCACTTGTGACTGCCTGGACTTCTTCCATATGCGCAGGCAGATCATCCATCAGTTCAATAATCGGACGAAATTCGAGTTCGCTGCGGATACCGCCCAAGAGCCGAAGGGCTTCGTCGACAACTCCCGCACGGCCCTCGCGTGGATCTATCTCGCGCAAACACTCTTCGGCTTTTGTGACCGAATACAAAATGGAACGAGGAAATAAGCGGTCTGTTAACAAAAATTCTGCAGCATTGTGAGTAGAAGGCACTCCTCGGTAGGTGCGCAAGTATGCTTCATAGGCGCCACAGCTTCGGAGAATAGTTGTCCAAGACGGACCGCTGGCGTCAGTGAGCGACCTTGTCGCTAACAGACGGGCGGTCATATCTGCACGCTCGAGAGCACGGCCTAATGTGAAAAACTGCCACGCTTCGTCATGGCTTGTAGCGGAGTCAACAATTCCGATTGCAAGTGCAGCACGCTCACGAACCCAGCGGAAATAATCGTGTGTTTTTTCAGCAGCAAGTTTCTTGGGAATGCGCGCGTTAGTGCTGTTCAGGCACTCCCAAAGTTCGGTGGACACAATCTCGCGAGCACGACGTGCGTTCTCTCGCGCAGAGGCAATAGCAAAAGCGATTGAGCCAGGATGTTGACGGTCAACCGCAAGGTCATTAATCACGTCTTCACGTGTGACAAGGTGCCCTTGAGGAACATCTGTACCCATCACTGACAGCAGTGCGCGGCAAGCAGAATCTTCATCTATCCAAGGATCTTCCAGAAGGAGCTGCAAGTGAACATCCAAAATACGGGCAGTGCCGTCGGATCGCTCAACATAGCGGCCAATCCAAAACAGAGATTCGGCGATACGACTTAACATGCTTCCACCTCGTCACGGCTCTGCTGCTGCTGTTCCTGTTGCTGATGGCGCTTTGTCTCATCGTGATCTTGTGGCAAAACCGAGGGTAATGATGCTCGCGACTCATGCGGCGTGGTGGATGTGAGCTCTGTCTCTGCGGTTTCCTGAGCTGCTTGGTCTGCAACCAAATCCGACACACTCACATGCTCGCGAATGGTCCCCTTGCCGGGGCGATCCTCAATCGGACCAACAACCCACGTGTCCTTTGACCCACCGCCCTGGCTCGAGTTCACAACAAGCTCACCTTCTGGCAGTGCAACGCGAGTGAGGCCCCCGGGGAGAACAAATACGTCCTCACCGTTATTGACAGCGAAAGGCCGCAGGTCGGCATGGCGAGGTCGAATACCGTCCTCCACAAGAGTGGGAATCGTGGAGAACTGAACCACCGGCTGAGCAATCCACCCGCGAGGATCGGCTATCAATCGTTTTCTTAGTGCTTCGAGTTCATCTGCAGAGGCGTCCGGCCCGACAACCAAACCTTTTCCACCGGATCCGTCAACTGGTTTCACAACCAGTTCATCTAAACGGTCCAGTACTTCTTCCAGAGCCTGTGGCTCTTCGAGGCGCCACGTATCGACGTTGGGAAGTATGGGATCTTCTCCGAGGTAGTACTTCGTGAGTGCTGGAACGTAGGTGTACACCAACTTGTCATCAGCAACACCATTGCCAACTGCGTTGGCAATGGTGACATGGCCTAATCGTGCGGCAAGCAGCATTCCCGGAGAACCCAGAATGGAATCTGGTCGAAATTGAAGTGGATCGATGAATTCATCATCGACGCGGCGATAAATCACATCTACTCGTTTGGGGCCTGCCGTGGTTCTCATCCATACGCGGCCATTAGAACAAAACAGGTCGCGTCCTTCGACGAGTTCAACTCCCATGAGTCGGGCAAGCAGGGTGTGTTCAAAATATGCAGAGTTATAGACACCAGGAGTCAGCACAACGATGGTGGGTTCATCGACGCCCTCAGGCGCAGAAGCTTGTAGGGCTTGAAGAAGTTTGTAGGGGTAGTCGCCTACGGGGCGAACACTCATCTCCACAAACAGCTCGGGCAGTGTTTGTGCCATGACACGACGATTAGAAATGACGTAGCTCACGCCTGATGGAACACGCACGTTGTCTTCGAGAACGCGCCAATCTCCCTGCTGATCGCGGATCAAATCGATACCAGCAACATGGATTCGCACACCGTTAGCTGAACGGATGCCTGCGGCCTGACGATGATAGTGACTTGAGCTGCTGATGAGCTGTGCCGGGATTACCCCATCTCTGACGGCATTTTGAGGGCCATAGACATCGGCCAAAAACATTTCAAGGACCTTGACCCTCTGCTGAACACCGCGTTCTAAGTTGTTCCAGTCGTCAGTTTCGATGACGCGAGGAACTGCATCGAGAGGGAACGGTCTTTCTTCCCCGGCAAAGTCGAAGGTCACACCCTGAGCAAGATAAGAACTGGCTAAAGCTTCTGTTCGGCCACGCAGTTCTTCCTGCGTCATTTGGGCTAGCGCGTTATAGAGATCTTTATAAGGAGCCCGAGGGTTTCCTGGTTTGTCGGTCTTAGGAAACATTTCATCCCACGCAGCTGCACCCTTGCGCACACGAGGTGTTTCTCGAGTGTTTCCATAACCGTCAAACAGGGTTGCCATGTTTACATCCTGCCCGTCTTTGGTTACAAGAAGATTACAGTCGAAATGATCAACAGGAAAGTGTGTCCACAGCTGTCTTCAGGATTGGGAATTATGTCGTTAGCGTTGTCACATGGAAGCTGCTGACATTACCCAAGGAACCTGGCTTAATCCTGCTGAAAAAGTGGAGGCCACGGAAGAGGGGTTGTTCGTTACCGCAAAAGATCGTAGCGACTTCTGGCGCACCACCTCCTACGGGTTTGTGCACAACTCGGGTCACGTTCTGCTCAACGATTTCCCGCAAGGCACGGCAATGGAAGCAAGTTGGATTCTTGATTATGACCAACAGTTCGACCAAGCAGGACTCATGATGTGGGCTGACGAAAGAAATTGGATAAAGGCGGGAGTTGAATATGCTGACGGTGCTCCACAATTGGGTGCCGTCGTCACGCGAGAAGTATCTGACTGGTCAGTAGCTCCCGTCACCGAATGGATGCACCAGGAAATACACCTTCGAATGAGCAGACAGGGTGACGCTGTAACGATTCGCGCGCGCAGCGAGGGACCCTGGCAACTTGTGAGAGTTGCACCTCTTGACCCCGAGCTAACCTGGCAAGCAGGAATTCATGTTGCCAGTCCCACGCGATCGGGATTAACGGTGAGATTTACTTCCCGAACAACTGGACCTGCAGATATTTCTCTGCACGAATAGTGTTCTGCAGGCCTCGTTCTAGAACTTAGAGTCCAGCCACATTCGCGCCTCGTCGATAGAGGCCCCTGGCAAGGCAAAGTGGTCTGCGTCGGGATATGTGGAAGAAGTGATATCCCCACCGAGAGCTTTGATGGCCTCAATGTAGCCGAGCTGCCACGGGAGCGGGCAAGGGCCGTTGGGGTCTTGCCCATCAATCAAAACAAGGATGGGACAAACAGGCTTCTTTTGTGCAGCAGAGGCCTCTTCAAATGCCGCAAACCAGGTGGGAAGTTTTTCTTTATTGACCTGAATCATTGGGCCACTGAGATGGAAGTTCCGCATGAGGATGTCACTGAAGTGGTGAACGGGAGCGGTGTTCCAGTTTTCTTCAAACATCTTGATACCCAAAGGAGTAAAGACATCCTTGAGAGACAACCTGTCTGGGAATGCGGCAGGCATTGCTCCCAGAATCATAAAGAGGTGTCCATCTGGTGGGGTGGGTGTGCCTGAACCTGCAAGAGCTGATCCGATGCCAGGAAGCTTAAGTGCGATGGAAGGTACTCCGGGAGACATTCCCACGCCTCCGACGATTTCGAGATCGCCATAATCAGCAGCATCAAGTTCCGCGGCCGCGAGCGCGCCACCTCCCTGCGACCATCCAATGAATCCGAACTTGGTTCCTGCCCCGACAGGTAACTCACGGGCAGCTTTGACAATGTTTACGGAATCCAAGGCATTAGTCCGGTTCACGGTGTACTGGTGAATTCCTGGTGTGCCCTGTCCTTGGTAGTCAGTAGCGACAACCACCCAACCCTCGTCGATAAATTTTTGTAGTCCTGGAACTCCGTAATCAATTGATGTGACAGAACCAGAGTCAAAATACAGAGTTAGTTCGCGTGCTGGGTCCGGCTGAGCTGAAGGACACGCTGCATCACCCATACCTGTCGTGCCATGGGCCCAGGTCATGACTTTGCGGTTTTCACCTGGCGCTGTTGGGGCCACGACGATTCCCGTTGACTCGGTTGCGTTTCCGTGGAGATCAGCCGAACGGTATCTAATTCGATACGCCTGAGCACCAGCAATCGACGTTTCGATTTTCTCGTGATGGATTAAGACAGTGCTCATGTTGGCCTTTCTTGACGATACGTTCAGTATAGAAATTCGTTCCTGTGAGTTAACTGCCCGATTTGCACTTCTGCGAGCAATACTTCACGTTCTCCCAGTCACGTGCCCACTTCTTCCGCCATTCGAAAGGCAGACCACAGCGCTCACATACTTTGGGCGCGAAGCCATTCTTTGTTTGTGCAGTGCGGGGCATTCCCCCAATGTAGTTGAGTAATTGCTGTGAATTGTTATTCACGAGTTTTATCACCTCTTGTGGGCGATATATCGTTAAGTGTTCGCAAAGTAGTAAAGGAGAACAACGTGAAAGACTCTTGGACAAAGAATTCCAGCACTGACTGGTCACTTTCTTCTGCGTTGCAAACCTTGGAAGACCTCGGCGGACAGTTCAAACGAAATGTGGACATGCGCATGCGCCGTGGCGATGTGCGTTCTGCCGTTTTAAGACTTTTGAACGAATCACCGATGCACGGCTACCAAATCATGAACGAGATTGAGACCCGTAGCGGTGGCGCCTGGAAACCCAGCCCTGGCTCGGTTTATCCCACCCTCCAGCTCCTGGTGGATGAAGGATTACTCGAGGTCAAGGAAACCAAAGGTCGCCGAACATACTCCCTGACCGCGGAGGGTAAAGAAGTAGCCGCGGCCGAGTCTGAATCTCCAGCTCCCTGGGAGACCGGATTTGATCGACCCGCAGGACCGCGCGGTGCTCTGGCTCGCTCGGGAGTAAGCGTGGCAAAAGCTGCTGCAGACGTTGCCCGGTTAGGAAATGCATCCCAGATGGAGGACGCAACCGCACTCCTCGAGGAAACTGCGAAAAAACTTTCCGCAATTGTGACGCACAATTAAGGGGTGGGTACCCCAAGCGAAGGCATCGCTAGCGAGCAGATGACTGCTCGCCAATCACGAGCGCGCTATCGCAGAATTCTGCGCTTCGCCGCCAGGCATCTCGCGTCTCTATGGTGGTATGAACTCGTCCTGCCGCGCCTTGGTTTGGCCAGCGTTGCCAACCGCACCCGCACAAACAGACTCAAAAACATCGCGCGCAGCTTCCAAAAGCTGGCCCTAGACCTCAGCGGCTTGCTTATCAAGCTGGGACAATTTATGTCCACGCGCCTCGATGTCTTACCACCGGTCATTACCAAAGAGCTCGAAGGATTGCAGGACGAAGTTCCTGCTGTGCCCTTCGACCTCATTCGTGCCCTAGCGGAAAAAGAACTTGGCATGCCCCTGGAGAGCATATTCAGCCAAGTTGACCCTGAACCCTTGGCTGCAGCATCACTGGGGCAAGTCCACCGCGCAACGCTTTCTGACCTCGATGCCGAAGACACTGGAATACTCAATGTCATTTTGAAAATCCAGCGGCCGGGAATTGATCAAATTGTTGAAGTTGACCTCAGTGCCTTGCGACGCGTTGCCGGTTGGCTCAGCAGAATCAGTTTGGTCAACAAGCGTGCTGACGCACCCGCGTTAATGGATGAGTTTGCACAAACCTGTCTAGAAGAAATTGACTACCTCAACGAGGCGGCTAATGCTGAACGCTTCGCAGAGAACTTTGCTGACAACCCTCGCGTTCGCGTTCCCCAGGTGGTGTGGGAACGATCAACACGTCGGGTCCTCACTCAAGAAGATGTCACCAATATCAAAATCACTGACCTCGATTCGCTCACAGCAGCAGGCATCAAACCCGAAGATGTTGCCAACGAGTTTGCCGCGGTCATGTTTGACCAGGTTTTCATTCACGGCTTCTTCCACGCCGACCCACACCCTGGCAACATCTTCATTCAGCCGCTGGCAGAGCCAGATGAAAACGGCCTGACGTGGAGAATGACCTTTATCGACTTTGGCATGATGGGTGAAGTTCCCAGCAGCCTTGGTCGCGCGCTGCGAACAACCGTGATTGCTGCTGCATCTCGCGACGGCGCAGGCATGGTGGAAGGAATGCGTGAAATTGGTGTTCTCATGCCCACAGCTGACACCGTCGAACTCGAGCGGGCGCTCACCAAAGTCTTTGATCGTTTCGGTGGAGTGAGCTTCGTCGAGCTTCAAACTATTGACCCCCGGGAATTCAAAGCCTTCGTCAATGAGTTCTCTGACATTGTGCGCGCACTCCCGTTCCAGTTCCCCGAGAACTTCTTGCTTGTTATCCGAGCTATCTCGCTCACCTCTGGGGTGTGTAGCTCAGTGAACCCACAGTTCAACATCTGGAATGCTATCGAGCCCTACTCTGCCAAGCTCATCCGCGCCGAGGGGGGCAATGTTGTTCAAGCATTCCTGCGCGACGGGCTGAGCTCGCTCGCCCTGCTAGCTCGATTGCCCAAGCGTGTGGATTCGCTCATCACGCGAGCAGAACTTGGGCAGCTCACCCTCAGAAATCCTGAACTGGAAAAGAGAACATCTGCATTGAACCGGGCAGTGCGCAGAGTCGTTTCCGCCGTGCTCTTCGGTGTCTTCTTTATTGGTGGGCTGATGGTGATGGAAAGAGATGAAACTCTTGGCACCATCTTGATGATTACCTCAGCACTTCCACTTTTGCATGCACTCTTCGCGGACGTGATTGCTCGACGAGGACCACTGCCCTAAGCAGTTTGTTGAGTGAGTTATGAGGAACTTCCAGGAACTCGACATTTCCGGTGATGTATTAGAAATCGTTGAAAAAAATTTCGCAGGACTCTATTCGGGTGCTCTCAAGGTCAGCTCAATCCCAGGCGGGCAATCAGCAGCAGACGCGGCATTGGCCCAGCTAGACGTTACAAACTATGCCCGTCAACGTTCTGAAGTTTTGCCCCGGAGAAACAGAGGCGCAAGCGTTCTCTCTCCCTATATCCGTCACAATCTGATTACTCTAAGCCAGGTCTACAAGGCTGTTAAGGATGCCCCATTTCAAGATAGGAAGAAATTCAGAGACGAGCTTTTTTGGCAGGAATATGCCCGTCACCTCTACGCCCGCATAGGAACACGGTTATTCGAGAATCTTCGCTTCGAAGCGAATAGAGACTCAGCTGGCGAGGGCTGGAATCGAGAGATGCTGTGTGTTGACACAGTGCTCTCTGAGCTCAATGACGATGGGTGGCTCGTCAATCAAACCAGGATGTGGTTGGCGTCTGAATGGACGGTAAGAAAAAACGTCGGATGGCTACACGGGCAAGAGCTCATGTATAGAGAATTAATTGATGGTTCTCGTGCAGCAAATCTTCTGGGGTGGCAGTGGACAGTGGGCGCTGGAACGGGCAAACCATATGGCTTTGCCCAATGGCAAGTTGAAAAACGAGCACCCGGTTTGTGCGCCTCGTGTGCGCTGAGAACGAAGTGCCCGATCAAGAGCTTTCCTGACGAAACATTCCCGCGGCAACTCACAAACGAACCGCTTCTGGATTTTGACCCACACTTAGATGCAACTATCGGCCCACTAACACCGACTAATCATGAGAAGCCTGGGCTTGTACTCCTCACAGTTGATTCCCTTGGAGACGCAGACCCAGCATTATCAGCACACCCTGAATTGCCTGTGGTGTTTGTTTTTAACGAGGGCGCTTTGAAAAAGTTACAGCTCAGTTCCATGCGTATTAGTTTCTATCTTCAAACACTTCAAGATCTGTCTCAGCGCAGAGATGTGAGGGTACTACTCGGAAATCCGTATGAATTTGCTGAGCAAAATCCTGTCGCAGTCACATTTGCTCCAGTGCCTTCTTTCCGAAAGTTCACCAATCTTGCAGAAATACACCCTTATCCGTGGTTCAGAAAACCTCACGCGAATTCAGTGCGCAGTTTCTCTTCTTGGCGAAAACATTTTTCAGGCTAATGCCGATGATCCCAAGATCAATTCCCCGAGGGTTCCTTGAGGCAGAGCAATCCAGCCTTCGGTTTGAGCAAACTTTCGCTGCTGCCCTGTCGGCTTGACGTATCTTCCCGTTTCAACTGCGTAGGTGGCAAGTGCGGCAATCACTGCATCGAAGGCGTCACAGGATTTCACCATCACTATCCTGTGGTCTCCCAAATCGAGCCAAGGCGCCTCGTCACAGATGAGCTTTAGAAGCTCTTCGCGTTTGTGCTCAGATACTCGGTAGCCGGTCGTATCGAAACCCCACAACCTCAGCGCCGCTCCGGGATAGACCTCCGCGACTAACCCTGCGCCGGTGCGATCAATCGTGATGCCCGATGCAGACACCTTGGACAGCAGACCCGCACACCTCATTGCTGTGAGACCAAGTCGATCGGTTGCCACACTCAGCGGCCACCGGCCGGTAACGCTACGAACGTGGCGATCGGTCTCCCGGTATGCCAACCGTCTGCGCCAATCCATTCCACCGTCAAAATCTATTTTCTTCGCGTGCAGAGACTGTTGCGCCGTGAGAAATTGGATAAATTCTTTCGGCCAGCCCAGTGCACAATCGATGCCCATTTTGTTCACACGGCCTGCGACGTCAACAATGACGTCATCGCTCACCCCAAGATGCAACTCGCGGATCACAGCAGTTTCTGCGGACCATTCGATCACAGCCGCTGCGGTGCCCTTGGGCTCCGCAGCGAGGTCAACTCCGGCAGTGAACATGAAGTAAGCCTATTCATCTTGCGACGAGGAAGTTGATGGAGAGGCCCAGTTGATTCGGTTAGCATGAAGACATCTGCAGCGTTGGAGAGGATCCCCTATGAGCGCACCCACTCAGGCACCTTCGTCGGGCAAGGGACTACAGGCGAATACCCTCGGAGTATTCGGATCTACCGTCATTGGTCTTGCCTCCACTGCTCCGCTGTATTCGTTAGCGGCAACACTGGGTTACGTGGTTCTTGCCGTCGGTGCACAAGCACCATTGGTGTTCATCATTGCTGCCATCCCCATGATTTTTGCAGCCTTTGCGTACCAAGAACTCAACCGAGAAATGCCTGACTGTGGCACAACATTTGTTTGGGGAGCCAAAGCTTTCGGTCCGGTTACCGGATGGATTGGTGGCTGGGCATTAGCTGTTGCCAGCGTGATGGTGTTGGCGAATGTGAGTGAGGTCACCGCGATTTACTTCTGGTACCTCGTGGGCAACACCGGGTTTGCCGAAGATCCTGTGATTGTGGTGTGGACCGCTGTGGCATTCATTGCGCTGATGACCGCGATCAGTGTTCTTGGACTCCAAGTCGGCGAGCGCATGCAAACCGTTCTCATGGTTTTCCAGATGGGGCTCTTAGTTGCCTTTGGAGTTCTGGCATTTATCAATGCGACCTCCGGCGCAAATGCGGACTCTGTGAACTTCTCTTGGTCATGGTTTAACCCTGCAGAACTCGGGTCTTGGTCTGGATTTATGCAGGCCGTGCTTCTAGCACTCTTTATCTATTGGGGCTGGGACACCTGTCTTGCACTCAACGAAGAGACCCGTAACCCCAAGAAAACCCCTGGACGTGCTGCATTGATGACGATTGTCATTCTCATCGTTGTATATGTCGGTGTCACTATTGCCGTCATGATGTTTTCTGGTTTCGGGGAGACAGGCTTTGGTTTAGCAAACCCCGACAATCTCGATGACGTCTTCACCGTCCTTCGAGACACATTCTTTGGTCAGTGGGGTTGGCTGCTCATCCTGGCGGTCATGATCTCTGCTGCCTCCTCAACTCAAACCACTATCTTGCCAACCGCTCGTGGAACGCTATCGATGGCTGTCTATAAAGCTCTGCCTGCAAAGTTTGCTCAGATTCACCCCAGCTTCAAAACTCCATGGTTCTCCACGGTAGTCATGGGAGTGGCAGCAATCGCCTACTACGTTGTGATGTCGTTCCTCTCCACGGATATGCTCGCTGACTCACTGTCCTCGATGGGTCTTGCCATTGCCTTCTACTACGCCATTACGAGTTTCTCTGCGTTCTGGTATTTCCGGAAGACACTGCGCGAGAGCGCACGCAACCTCTGGATGCGTGGCATCTTCCCGCTGCTGGGTGGGCTGCTGTTGACCTACGCGTTCATTCAGTCCGCGTTTGACATGATCAATGTCGACTACGGCTACACCGTCCTTTTAGGTGTTGGCGGTTCCTTCGTCATTGGAGTTGGCGCCATCCTGCTTGGCTTTGTGCTGATGGGCCTATGGAGGTTGCGTCCAGGCTCTCAGCCCTTCTTCCAACGCCAAAGCCTCAACCGGGACACCCCTGTCTTGGTTCCAGATGTGTGAGAACTGACATGACTGCGCACGTCAAGACTCTCGTTATTGGCGCCGGGGTATCAGGCCTCACGGCAGCGCGCCTGCTTCACCTGCACGGCAACACAGTGATGGTGCTTGAAGCACGAGATCGTCTTGGTGGCCGGCTTCACTCTGAACATCGCGATGGCTACGTCACCGATTTAGGGGCGTCCTGGATTCATGGCATTGAGGACAGCCCTGTTGAGCGGATGTGTGCTGCGCTGGGAATGCCCATGATTGAATTTACGGTCGGAAGTTTTCAGCCGGACGGCAGGCCAATTGTGTACTTCGATCCCGAAGGAAAGCGCCTCAGTCTGGAACAAGCACGTGCTTTCACAGAAGACATTCACTATTTCGACACCGTCCTCGCAGGAGTCATCGAGACCATCCCTTCAAGAAGTTCTTATGCCCAGGCGGTCGATCGTGCTCTGGAGAACATCGGGTGGGATAAGGAGCGCTCACAACGTGTGCGCGAATACATGCAGCATCGAACCGAAGAACAAGATGGAGCCCACTTCACTCTGATCGATGCGCATGGTCTTGATAACGAGGAAGTTGACGGCGACGAAGTCGTTTTCCCCGAAGGGTATGACGTCCTCGCTCATGGCTTGGCAGCTGGTATTGATGTGCGCCTGAACCACACGGTCACTGGCGTGACATGGAACGGTGATGGAGTTACCGTTCACAGCGATCAGGGTGACTTCAGCGCCGATCAAGTCATCATCACGGCTCCCATCGGAGTATTACACTCCGATGACTTCCGCATTGAACCAGAGCTGCCTGCTGAGGTTCACCATGCTGTGAACAGTTTCCGTATGAATGATTTTGAAAAAGTCATCCTTCGTTATGACACCCGGTTCTGGGACGAGGACATTTATGCCTTCCGCCGGCAAGGAGCTGCCGGTGACTGGTGGCACTCCTGGTATGACCTCACCAGTCTTCATGGCACGCCCGCACTACTGACTTTTGCTGCCGGACCGTGCGCCATTGAAACGCGACACCTCTCAGATACCGAGGTAGCTGGGCTGATTACGAAGTCGCTGCGAGAAATCTACGGCGATGACGTGTCTCTTCCTCACACGATTCACCGCACGGCCTGGAAAGATGATCCTTTTGCACGAGGTGCCTATTCCTATTTGACCGTGGGTGCTGACACCTCAGAACACGACATCCTTGCTACACCAGTTGGAGGTGTTCTTCACATAGCTGGCGAGGCCACCTGGCGTGATGACCCTGCAACAGTCACGGCAGCACTGATGTCCGGACATCGTGCAGCCCAGAATGTTCTAGGGAAGCAGATCAACATCAGCGGTCTGTGGTCTGGTCTTTAGAAGCTGGCCCGCTTTAGCCGATCGACAATAGCTAAAGCGATATCGTCACCTTCTGGCGTGATGGCGACCACTCGAGAAAGGCCCATTTCATCTGCTTTTCTTAATGCCGAGTAAAGCTGCTTGGCATATTCGATGTTGGTCCGAGGTTCAGCAAGGCGCACGACTCCCTCTGGAGTCACCACTGAGCTCAGAGCAATGAATCCGTCTCCGGCTAGAGGCTGTTCGTTCAAGACCACCTTGGCCCGTGGGGCGTAGTGAGAATCCAGTGACCCGCTCACCCGAATGGATGTGTCAGCGTTCTTTACTCGCAATCCAGTTGAGCGCTCAATCATCTCTTGCGTGATGGCACCAGGGCGAAGAATGCGGGGAGCTTCTGAGGTGCAGTCAATAATGGTGGATTCAATTCCCACCTCAGACTGCTCACCGTCTAGAACAATGTCTGAAGAGTCGAGATAGTCATTCAACTCTTCTCTCACCGCAGCAGCGGTCGTGGGAGAGACTTTTCCAAACCGGTTTGCACTCGGTGCGGCAACACCGAAACCACCGAGGTACACAAACTCTCCCAGAAGTTCACGAGCAATCTCATTATTGGGAACTCTGAGTCCCACGGTGTTTTGACCGCCAGTGACAAAGTCGCCGGCTCGGGTTGACCGGGAGAGGATAAGCGTCATGGGGCCAGGCCAGAAATCGCGCGCGAGGGTGCGGGCATAATCAGGAACTTCACGAGCCCACTGGTCAACCAACTCTGCTGTGCTGATGTGCACGATCAATGGGTGGTCTGCTGGGCGCCCCTTGGCGCGGTAAATTCTTGCAACCGCTTCAGGATTTTCTGCATCAGCACCGAGACCGTACACGGTCTCGGTGGGGAAAGCTACGAGCCATCCCTGCTTCAGCGCAGTAGCAGCTCGAGCAATATCAGCTGAGGTCACATTCGATCCTGGTTGAGGCTCTAAGGGTTACAGAAATCACAGCGTGCAGGGTCAATGCTGTGTTGTCCAAGTGAGACAACTTCAGAATAGTCACACGCGACACAACCAAACTTTTCCGAGTGGGGCACTGAAGCAACCATTTGGCCACACCCACTGCAAGGAAGGCCATATTCATAACCGACTTTGCCCCAGCCAATCTCATTGCAGCCGACGCATCTGGTGGATATCCGCGTCACAAGTTTCTCAGCACACGCGCTGATGTTGCGCTGCCGAGACGGCGAGCTCATCGCTCGGAAGTCACTTTCGACGCGCAGATTCTGAACTGAGGCTTCTCTTAAGGTGTTCAATTCCGCAATGAATTTCTCCGGGTCGTGAATACCTTTCAGAACGATTAATTCTGTGTCCAGGTAATAAAGAATGTTTGCTGCGTGCTCGGGCAAATCAAGACGAGTGGCAAGTTCCTCAAGGTCTGTGTTGTCATTCACTTCTTCTTTGTATGCACGAATATCAGCAGAAAGATGGCTTTCTACAATGACAAAATCTTTACTCACACACACCAAGGCGAGGAGTTCATGATCTGAGGTGACCCAGGGTAGTTGCGGATGGGAACCGATGCTTCCTTCACTTGCGAGTCCGTAGTCTGTGCCCAGCAATTTAGCTCCAGCCCGCGCCTTAGCAATAGCGGCATCGCGAGGGCTGAGCGTGCGAGGAATTTCACCGCTGAACGTTCCGAACTCATCTGTGTCAATCTCTGCCAAGGTGAGCTCCCATTCAGGGACTGCTTCAAAAGCAGGGGCAATCTTTGCGAGTTTCCCGTGCTTTGTTGCCAAGGCAATTCTTTTCGACATGATGAAAGAAGTCTAGAATCCCGAATTGAAAGAAAACTGGAAAACCAGAAATGGTGAGCTTTGTTGAGCTCTAGATAATGGGCTATTTGCCCATCCTGAGCGCAATGCGTGCCGGAAGCATTCTGATGAGCTTGGAAGCAATTCTCATTCCTGGCTTCGCAACAATGACGAATGGCTTACGCGCATCAATAGCAGCAAGGGCAGCCTTGATGGGGACGGCAACATCCATCGGCTTGCCAGGAGGAGTTGTTCCCGCAACGCTGAAGAACTCTGTGGCAATCGGACCAGGGCACACTGCCGTGACTCGAACATTGGTCGAGATGGTCTCTGCCCACAGTGCTTCTGTGAAGGACAGAACGTAGGCTTTCGTTGCCGAATACAGTGCATGGTTAGCTCGGGCCTGGAACGCGGCCAAAGAGGCCATGTTGATAATGACTCCGCGATCGCGCTTGAGCATTCCGGGAAGCAATCCGGTAGTGAGTTCAGTCACCGTCACCACATTGACATTGAGTTCGTTGACGACTGCGTCAGGGTCCTGTTCTGCAACAGAACCGCTTGTTCCAAAGCCCGCGTTGTTGATGAGGACATCAACAACTGTTCCTTGAGAATGTAGCTCCGCAACCAATGAACGTCCTGCACCCGTAACAGAGAGATCACGATCCAAACAGGTGACAGAGACCCCGAACCTGCTATTCAACTCTGTCGCGAGATCTTGCAAACGATCAAGTCTGCGAGCAACGAGAATGAGGTTGCTTCCCTGTGTGGCAAGTTCACGTGCGTATTCAGCACCCATTCCAGAACTAGCCCCGGTTATGAGGGCAGTCATTCCCTTGAATTCATACATTGCCCAAGGCTAACAGGGGGAATAAAAAAGACCCACCGTAGTGGGTCGAAATATGTGCGCCCGGAGGGATTCGAACCCCCAACCTTCTGATCCGTAGTCAGATGCTCTATCCGTTGAGCTACGGGCGCAGTGTTGAAACCAACTGAGCAAGCATAGCAGGGCATCAGCAGTGCTGAAAAATTCGTGTGAGATGAACTCACTATGCAGAAAGATTTACCAAAGCAAGGTGATCGTCGACTGGGAGGCCTTCTGTTTGAGCATTGACTGTTAACGAACCGAAGTTCACCTGGCCTCCAATTGCTGTCAACCATGCTGTATCAGCAGCATCGCGGCCAGTCGCGATACGCATCAGCGTTTGTCTGGGTGCTCGACCTGTCGAATCAAAGACATGCCATGAACCATCGATAAATGCTTCGGTAACTGCGTGGAAATCCATGGGAGTTACACCTGGTGCATAGGTTGAGACCAAACGAGCTGGAATATCCATTGCCCTCAATAACGCAATGTTCAAGTGAGCGAAGTCTCGACAAACCCCATGTCGAGAAATCAAGGTGTGTAATGCTCCGTCTGAAGAACGGCTCGTTCCGGGCACATAGCTGAGTTGCTGGTGAACCCAGTTTCGTATTTCTTGAACAAGTTCGATTCCGTGCAGGTCTCCAAATTCAGCGCGGGCAACATTTCCCAGTTGGTCAGATTCGCAGTATCGGCTTTGCCTCAGATAACGAATGAGATCAGCTTCTTGAATTGGAGGAGTTGCTGAAGTTCCTGAAATGGTGGCGTCATATCCAACGCTTACTCTTCCTGAACTGACATCCGCGACGTGCAGTCGAGTGCCGTGCTCATCAAGCAACTCACGTACAGGAATTTCTACCTCATCTTGACGAACGACGAAGGTTTCCTCGGCGTGCTGTTTATCCGAAACGGCAATGGAGAAAATCAAGCGAGCAGAGGCTTTTGCATGGAGCACGATGTGTGCTGACGCTGAAGACCGCATGGATATAAGTGTCCGGTTTCGTAGACGGAATAACAAGAGCCCGGCTTCCACCCGAGAATATTCAGAATACCTTCTGCACAGAACCGCCCTGTTCGACTGTTCGATACCTTAGATGTATGCGCATTGCCACTTGGAACGTGAACTCTATTCGTGCTCGTGTTGAACGAGTAACGGACTATCTGATTCGTGAGGATATCGACGTCCTGTGCATGCAAGAGATCAAATGCCGAGACAACCAATTCCCCTATGACGCGTTCACTGCAGCAGGTTATGAGGTTGTTCTGCATGGCTTGAACCAGTGGAATGGCGTCGCCATAGCTTCACGTCTGCCACTGGAAGATGTCCAAATTACATTCCCTTCGCAACCTGGGTTTGGGGAACCGGACGCTGACGGCAACGCTCCGCTGGAAGCGCGTGCGATTGCCGCCACCGTTAATGGGGTGCGCGTGTGGAGTTTGTATGTTCCTAATGGTCGTGAGCTTGACCACCCCCACTACTCATACAAACTTGAGTGGTTACGCGGGCTAGCCCGGGACACGGCAGGCTGGTTGGCCGAATCACCAGACATGCCTCTGGCTTTACTTGGTGACTGGAATGTTGTTCCTTATGATCACGACGTGTGGGATATCTCGGAATTTGCAGGTAGCACCCACGTCTCCCCTCCTGAGCGTGAAGCTTTCTTTGCTTTTGAAGCGGTTGGCCTGAAAGACGTAGTGCGTCCACTCATTCCAGAGGGCTACACCTACTGGGATTACAAGCAGCTGCGCTTCCCCCGCAACGAAGGCATGCGGATCGATTTCATATTGGGCTCACCAGCGTTTGCTGACATGGTCGACAGTGCTCACATTGCTCGGGATGAAAGAAAAGGTGATGGTCCTAGCGACCACGTCCCCGTCGTGGTTGACTTAGTGCTCGACGGCGACGAAGACGACCGTCCCATGATTTGGTAGAGATATGACTGCAACTAGAGGCTCAAACATAACCAGCATCGTCTTGCTGGTGGTTGCCGTGCTCAGCGACCTCGTGCTTTTCGTTCCTGCGTTGATGCTGGCCATGGTCAGTGATAGTTGCAGTCCAGATACCTGCAACATGGCTGTATTCACTCTGGGTTACTACATCGCCGTTGCCGGTCCGACCTTGGTCACACTCACCGGCATCGTGTTCACGGTCATCAAACTGGTGAAGAAGCAGGATGCTGTAGCCTTCGCACTCATTGGCCTGGGTGGCACCTACGGAGCGTTCATGCTTGGGTTAGCAATCACCTTCATTACTGTGTCGCTAAAGTAACCGACTAATACTCGGGTGTTTGCTCTTCAATCAGCTTGGCTAAATCAAGGTTGATGAACTGGCGGAGTCGATCAGATCGCTCCTGCTCGTAGTTCTCATCACCAAACTCGATCACTTCTTTGCGGTCGAGATTGCGCTCCATCTCTCGGGACAGTTCAGCCCAGGCAAGACCATGCGCTTCAGTGATGAGTTCACGAAGCCACTGTTCATCCTGAAGCTTGTCTTTTAGTCGTTGTGCAACGTGCTCAAGTGAACCCAATCGAATGGTGAGATTGTTCACGTCCCCACGACGGTAATCATCGCGCGACATTGCTTCACCGCGAAGTTTGCGGGCACGCTTGAGGTCGGCAGAAACGATGGATGCAGTTTCGAGAGACTCGACAGCTAAAGTCATAATCACATCACGTGCTGGGGCAAGATAAATGCTCGCGTCAAATGCATCCGGCTGAGTGATGGCTTGAACAAGAATCTTGTTTTTTATTGCCATGATGGCGCCCAATCGAGCCATAGCAAATCCATCGTCAGCAGAAGTGTTAATGCTTTCGAGAATTTCCGGGGAGGGTTCATCAATGGATGCGTCCTTGCGCCAGATGCGCCAGCCAGCCATGCGTTTCTCCCACGTTTCCTTGATTTAAGGATACCCAGCGAAAGCTCAGAGAATTCTGAGGAATGGGTGGTGAGGCTCCTATTTACTTCCGGCCAGTGAATTTATCCATGGTGTTGTAGACACCAAAGATGTTGTCTGCGATGGCATCAAACCACCGTTGCGGAAGAATTCCCTTGAGAACCTTCGAGAGGTGCACCGTCCATGGCAACATCAACATGGGCTTGCCCGCGAGCATGGCTTTCCAGACTTTGTTCACCACATAATCCGGTTGCATGATGGGTGTCATCAACGGACCCTTGACTCCTTCAAACATGCCGGTGGCGATATAGCTAGGGCAGACCGTCGTGACTTTGATGTTGTCAATGTGTTGTTGTTTGAGTTCGAGTCGAACGGAATCACTCCAACCAATCAATGCCCACTTGCTCGATGCATAAACGCTCATCTTGGGATTGGAAAGCGTGCCGGCAGCGGAGGCAATGTTCACAATTCTGGAGGGGCGCTTTCCTTCCATCATTCCTGTCAGGAATTCGTGAGTGATGAACATTGGTGCCATGGCATTGATCTTCATAATGAACTCGGTGTCACGCTCGTTATCGTGTTCCCAGAAGTAGGTACCCCGAACAACACCAGCATTGTTGATGATCACATCAACACCGCCGTGATTGGCAATGACATTTGCTGACGCTTTTTCGATTGCGGTACGCTCACCAATATCAACCAGCATTGGAACGATCTCTTGATGGTTATCCGCATGCACGCGCAAAGCCTTGGTGGTTTCGGCTAATGCTTCTTTGTTGATATCCCAGAGGATGACAGTCTCAGCGCCTTCGGCTACTGCTCGTTCGGCATAGAGACGCCCCATACCCATGGCGGCACCGGTAATGAGAATTCTGCTTCCTGCAACGTTGAAGGTCATGAGCACAATCTACAAGCAGGAGTCATGAACTAGATAGAGAGGCGTGCCATCAACTGCTTGAGATGCTGCACAACTTCAGTAGGTGTGGGTATTGCTTTGAGTTCTGCATTTGATTGAATCGCTTGCACAAGCGTGTGCCGGAAGGTAAGTGCAATGAGCTCCGCAGTCAGGGCAGCGAAAGCACGTGTTTGTTTTTCTGTTTCATCGGATGCTGCATCTCGACGAAGTCTGAGGTACAGAATTTCCTCAACCTTGGCCGGAACCGCGGAAAACCGTTCCATTTGTTTGGCCATGAGAAGGGGGTTTTGGTTAAAGAGCTTCATTCTTTGAAGTTCTAACTGAGGATTCTGCATTAATGCTTCCGGTAGCTTCACCACACCAATAACCTCCGACAAAATGTCAGGGTCATTAGAGGCAATAAATTCCAGTGCCTTTTGCTCATCTATTTCGGGGACAAACTTTCCGAGTATTGCGTTGTCTTTGGTGCCGAAATAGTTGAAGAAGGTTCGAGCAGAAACCTCGCTTGCTTCGCAAATCATCTCTACTGTGACGTTTTCAAGGCCGTGTTCGAGAGCGAGCGCAACAGCTTGTGTTTCGATGTTCAGTGCTGTTGCGGCAATGCGGCGCTGCCGGAGAGTCTGTTCCCCCTCACCAGTCATGCGATGTCCTTTCGTCTACTCGTAGCGTAGCGATTCGATGGGGTTTTGTTTTGCAGCCTTCCGCGCAGGAAGTGTTCCTGACAGGAATGCAATCGTCATGATCAACAGGATGATCGCAAGGATGGAGGCTGGTTCAAACATGAGGATATTGAGCCCGGGAAGAGCAGCGAGAGGCCCCGCAGCCAGTGCGGCACTGATTCCCGTGCCCAAGACCACCGCCACGACAGCACCCAGCGCGCTACCGAGGAAGCCAATGAAGATTGCTTCCAAGCTGAAAAGGGCAAAGACTTTTCCACTTCCCATACCCATTGCCTTCATCAGACCAATCTCACGAGTTCGTTCCTGGACACTCATCAACAGAGTGTTGATGATCCCGAAGGAAGCTGCAATGAGCGCAATAATCGCGAATGCGTTGAGCACACCCACAATTCCCGCGATGACGGTTGTGATCACACCAAGCTGGTCTTGAATGGTCTGGACGCTGAAGCCTTCATCGATGACAGTTTGCTTGAGTGCATCGATATCTGCCTGTGGCATTGTGTCATCGAAATGAGCAGTTGCGATGACATAGCGAGGGTTCTCGGTGTTGATTCCTGCTTGTTGCAGATCAGCACCCGTATTCGTGAGTGCTTGGTTAATCCCTGCACCTGAAGCAAGCAGGCTCTTTTGTGCTACGCCCACCACTGTCGCGTCTACTGTGTGCTTCTTGCCAAGGATGTCCGTCAATCCCAGTGTTACTTTCTGGCCTACAGCATCTGCTGCAGCCGAGAAGCCGAGAGGCTCTACATAGTCAGAAGGGAGAATGACCTGGTTCTCTGAAGTGCTGCTAGAGAGCTGCTCCCCAGCTACTAGGTCAGCCTTTGTGATGGAAGATGCGGGGTTAGCAGTGAACTCATACTTGGTTCCCTTGCCATTTTGAATGTAATCAAAAGCAACGCTGCGAACTGGTGAAACATCAGTCAACCCAGCAGTGTTCTTGAGGGTTTCCATATCTGCTTCTGTAAGTGCAGTTCCCCCGGCGAGGGGGCCGGCATTCGTGCCATCTGAAGCTGTTGATGTCTTCGGATCATATTTGGCAGGACCGTCGTTACTTGAAGCTTGAGCCTGTCCTGAAATGATGAAGACATCCGAAGCGCCCAATGAATCCACTTGTTTTGTGACGTAGTCGGTTACACCCGCTCCCACCGCGGTGGTGAGCGTCAATGTGAATGCTCCGATGAACAGAGCCATCACTGTCAGGGTTGTTCGGAGTTTGCTACGGAATGTGTTGGAGACCGCAGAGGAAAGTAAGTCTGTAGTTTTCATAAATTTATGCCTTTACCTGGGGAGCCGAAAGGGATTGAACTATCTGACCGTCCTTGAGGAATACCTGACGGTCACACTTGGCTGCGAGCTCCTCATCGTGTGTGACGATGACGAGGGTGATTCCCTTTTCCTTGTTGAGTGCAAACAGAATGTCTTCAACAACCGCGCCGGTTGCAGAGTCTAGGTTTCCAGTTGGCTCATCAGCAAAGATCACCGATGGTTCATTGATCAGCGCACGTGCAATCACTACGCGTTGTTTTTGTCCACCAGATAATGCAGTTGCCTTGTTGTTGACCTTGGACTCAAGCTCAAATTGAGTAAGGATGTCGATTCCACGGCGTTTACGCTCTGCGCGCTTAATTCCGGCAATCTTCAACGGAAGCACAACATTGTCGAGGACTGAAGTGTTAGGGGTGAGAAAGAATTGCTGGAAAACGAAACCGAAGGTTTTGTTTCTGAACTTGTTGAGTTCGCGTTGCTTCATTCGAAGCGCGTCCTTGTCTTCAACAAGGATTGTCCCTGCGTCTGGTTTGTCGAGTAACGCAATTAAGTGCATCAGCGTTGACTTTCCAGATCCGCTCTTTCCAACGATGGCGACGGATTCTCCATCTTGCACCTGGAAGGTTACGTCGGTCAATGCATCGAAACGATTGGCGCCTGAGCCATAAGACTTAGAAATGTTCCTGGCATCAATGATGAAGTTAGTTCCCATGAGTTCTACCTTTTCTGTGGGTTAACTCACCATACGATTAACTTGCAGTCTCTGCAAGTTAAATTTGCAGTATCTGCATATTTAACTGCAGTTTCTCAGAAATAGCAATTTGTTGATTTTTGTGCGTGATTTATGCAAATTTGCGCTGAAACTTGCTGTTTTCACGCAACATTTCGCTGAAACGTGCGCACATTCTCCGTTACCGTGGATGTATGACACAAGTACTCGACATCACAGCCGCAGCAGACATCACCGAAACCACCCCTGCATGGGTTGCGCTCAAAGAAGCAGCAACCGCCATTCAGGCGTTGCAGGTTAAGGACGGTTCTATTCCTGATGCTGCCAACCATGCAGCCGCTCGCGAGCTTGTTGCTGTAATCGTGAAGTCCATCCAAGAATTGGCACCCGCCTTCCCTCACGACGCTTCCTACCTCGAGGCCGTCGTTGCTGATTTTGGTCGCTGGGTTGACGGCGGCTTCGCTGAACCAGATTTCCTTGCATCCATCCTCGAGTTCGCACCTGCTTCTCACCGCGTCAACGGTGTTCGCCACCTTGTTGTCTTCCCGATGTACACACAGAACGGAAGCACCAACCGCTTCGTCGAGGCAGTCCTTGTCGAAGTAATGTGGCCAGACTTCATAGCTGAGCTCGAAGCTGGCGAATACGGCAACAAGTTGTTTGTTCCCCTGCGTTTTATTGACTTCACTCCTGGATACGACACCAACTCTGCTGTGCTCTTCCCCGAGACGGTAGCTATGCGTGAAGTTCCCGCGTTCACCTGGGGAGCAATCTTCCAGGATCGCGAAGCAGCACGCTTCGCCGTTGTGACCGAAGCCGCTGCTGAGATCACCGGGCTAGAGCTTCCTGCTGACGCAGCTGAGTTGCTGACCAACCAGAAGCTCTCTGAAGAGACCTTCATTATGTGGGACTTGATTCACGACCGTACCCACATGAGCGGTGACCTCCCTTTCGACCCCTTCATGATCAAGCAGCGTATGCCCTTCTTCCTCTACGGTCTGGAGGAGCTGCGTTGTGACCTCACCGCATTCCGTGAGTGCGTGAAGATCGAACGCGGTGGTTCTGCTGACCCAGAAACCCGTCACCACGCACGTCTGGTTCAATACGCTGTGGTCTTCGACCGCATCTTCCGTTTCGCTATGACCGGAACTCGCAAGCGTAACTATGACGCCGTTGCAGGTCAGCTCATGTTTGCCTGGATGCACCAGCACGGAGTTCTGCACTGGACCAACAACAAGCTCTCCATCGACTGGGCAGCACTGCCAGACGTCGTTGTTGAACTGGGTGACGCAATCGATGAGCTCTACTGGCGCTCCATTGACCGTCCCAAGATTGCTCACTGGCTTGCTGCTTATGAACTGGTTGCCAGCACTCTCACCCCACACCCTGCTTCCACCTGGGCTAAGGGTGCGGATGCTCTTCCTGTTGCCGGAGAACCTGGCGAGCTCACCGACCAGCTCCTGGATGACGAGTTCCCACTGTCCATGTTCTATGAGGCACTTCACCGCAAGATCGCGCCTGTAATTGAGTCCACCAAGGGAATCCGCGCTTAGGCGCGGACCCTCCCACGGCGTAGGCTCAAGAGTATGCAGCGAGTACACGATGCCGCTTGGCGCGGCTTTGCCTCAGATAACTATGCCGGTGTTCACCCCCGAGTTCTCGAAGCTCTCTCGGCGGTGAACGGTGGACATCAGATCGCCTATGGCGAGGATGTCTACACCGAACACCTTCACCAGGTCATGACGACCCACTTTGGCATGGGCATCGAGGTATTCCCAGTATTTAACGGAACCGGTGCAAACGTGATGAGCCTGCAGTCACTGCTGCCTCGCTGGGGTGGTGTGATTTGTGCTCAAACTGCACACGTAAACAATGACGAATCCAATGCCCCTGAAGCTGTGGGTGGAATCAAGTTGCTCACGGTGGAAACACCAGATGGCAAGCTCACTCCCGAACTCATTGACCAGCAGGCTCACGGTCGCGGTGATGAGCACCGTGCCCAGCCGCTGGCCGTGACCATTACCCAGTCAACTGAACTGGGAACGGTTTACACCCCCGAAGAAGTGAAAGCGATTGCTGAACACACCCACTCCATGGGAATGAAACTGCACATGGATGGTGCGCGCATTTCTAACGCTGCAGCTTCCTTAGGAGTTCCTTTCCGTGCGTTTACCCGTGATGCTGGCGTTGACATTCTCAGTTTTGGTGGAACCAAGAACGGTCTCATGGGCGCCGAAGCAATCGTTGTGCTCAACACTGACGCCGTGGACGGATTGATCTATTCCCGCAAGATGAACATGCAGCTGGCATCCAAGATGCGCTTCACTTCTGCTCAACTCATTGCATTACTCGAGGGTGACCTCTGGCACCACCTTGCCAACCACGCTAACCAGATGGCTCGGCGTTTGCGCTCAGCCCTGGAAGGAACCCCGGGCATTACTTTCACTCAGCAAACCCAGGCAAATGGTGTCTTTGTCATTTTGCCACCAGGAGTAGCTGACGAACTGCGCAAGGAATTCCGTTTCTACGACTGGAACCCTGCAACCGGCGAAGTGCGCTGGATGTGTGCGTGGGACACCACAGAAGATGACATTGACTATTTCGCTGAGGCAGTGAAGAAGGTTTTGGAATAATTGACTAAATAGTCAATTATTTTTATTCTGGTCGTATGGCCAGACCTAGAAAATTCGACGAGGTCGAAGTTGTTCAGCAAGCAATGTCTTTGTTTGCCCAAAACGGGTTCAACGCTACCTCTATAGATGAACTTGTTGAAGCAACAGGATTGCTAAGAGGAAGTCTCTACAAAGCCTTCGGTTCAAAATTGAACATTTTTCTCATTGGCTTTGAAGAATGTGCTGCGGCGTTCGATGTTGATAACGAACGCCATCTTGATTTGTTGACAGTCGCGCTTCGAGATCTCACGCTGTCAGATGATTCCACGAAAGAAATTTGTCAAAAAATCCTGGCAAATCATTCAGATTCACTAGCACTCAACTTAGGAAAAAACCTTCTGCAGAGAATGGAGAAATAGCAATGTCACTAATTTCGATCAACCATGAACACTTGATTGTAAATCTGAGCTTTTGGGAAAAAGTAGGTGGACTGTCAGGCAACATAATGGTCCCTCTTTCCCACGTCCGTGGTGCTACAGATGACCCAAGTTTTATCCAACATGGACTTGGGTTCAGGTCAGGCGGAACAGGCTTTCCAGGGTTGATAGCAGAAGGCCACTTTAGAAAAAACGGTGACAGGCTCTTTGCAAGTTGGCGTAAGGGAGACCAAGTCGTTGTCATTGAGCTCGAAGGAGAGAAATGGGATCGTCTAGTAATTGGTTGCACCAATGCCAAGTCACTAGCTCAACTCATCAACAATTCCATTTAGAAAATGAAGAAAGCCCCCGATCTCTCGGGGGCTTTCTTCGTTGAAGATTTAGTCTTCGAATGCGTCGTAGCGAACAATCTCGGCAAGCTCGTGACGAACACGAGGTGCTGTCTCACGCTCAGCAAGAGGCTCTGGGAGCAAGTCTGCTGGAGCAAGCTTGCCTACAGCAATTGCAACAAATGCTTCAAAGCCAGCAGGAAGGTTAAAGATTTCCTTAAGTGCCTTCACATCTGTTCCAGCAACCTGGTGAACATAGAGTCCGTCGGTTTGTGCCTGAATAGAGAAGTGGGCAACAGACTGACCCAGGTCATAGATTGCGTAGGGGTTAGGAGTTCCATCAGCGCCTGCGGTCTGAGCAATAGCAACAACGATGGCTGATGCATTGGGCATCCACGCGGTGTTCCAGCCTGCAAGGGTGGGAACAATCTTGTTGAAGGTGTCATCGCCGCGGAAACCAACTATGAATCGCCAAGGCTGGCTGTTGTTTGCCGAAGGTGACCACCGAGCTGCTTCAAAAGCAGGAGTGAGGTCTGCTTGTGTCAGCACTGCGGTGGTGTCGTAAGAACGAGGACTCCAACGGGCTGCAAGTACGGGGTTAATGGGAACACTGGTGTGTGCGGTGCGTGACATGTTCATCCTTGTTTTTGTTGAGGTAAAGCCGTGGGTTTTCCATGCAGGAGCACGGGCATCCGATAGTGATAACCGGATACCCGTGCGGTTATTCCCAAAAAGGGAAAAGTTTATTCATCAGCCATGAGCTCGGCTTCGATGAAAGGGTCTTCATCCCCTGCGTCGAAGACGGGGTGAATCTTGTCTGAACTCACGGTGAGGTGGTCACCGTCAAGATCAACTCGAACAAGGTCACCATCTCGCACAGCACCAGCAAGGATTGCTGTTGCCAGACGGTCATCAATCTCGTGCTGCATCAGGCGGCGAAGAGGACGTGCTCCATAGATGGGGTCATAACCACGCTCCGCCAACCAGGTCCGAGCTGCAGGAGTGACGGCAAGTTCAAGCCGTCGCTCTGCCAGACGCTTCTGGAGACGATCGATATACAACTCGACGATTTGTCCGAGATCTTCTTGGCTCAGAGCCGAGAACACCACAATGTCGTCCAAACGGTTGACGAACTCAGGCTTGAATGCTTGACGCACGGTCTCGTTGACAGCACGTTCCTTCTCGTCCCAGCTCAGGTCGGGATCAATCAAGAACTGTGAACCGAGGTTCGAGGTGAGAATCAGGATGACGTTGCGGAAGTCCACGGTGTGACCCTGGCCGTCAGTCAGGCGTCCGTCGTCAAGAACCTGGAGCAAGACGTCGAAAACTTCAGGGTGTGCTTTCTCTACTTCGTCGAGCAATACAACCGAGTAGGGGCGACGGCGCACTGCCTCAGTGAGTTGTCCACCTGCTTCATACCCGATGTATCCGGGAGGAGCACCAACCAGACGCGAGACGGAGTGCTTCTCACCGTATTCGCTCATGTCGATACGAATCATGGCCTTTTCGTCATCAAAGAGATACTCAGCGAGCGCTTTAGCGAGCTCTGTCTTTCCAACGCCAGTGGGGCCCAGGAACAGGAAGGATCCGGTTGGGCGATCGGGGTCAGAAATTCCAGCGCGCGAACGACGAACAGATTCGGAAACAGCTTGCACTGCTTTCTTCTGTCCAATGAGGCGCTTGCCAATTTCGTTTTCTAGGTTGAGCAGTTTCTCTGTCTCACCTTTGGTCAGACGATCAACAGGAATGCCGGTCCATGCGGCAATCACCGAAGCGATGTCTTCGCTGGTGACCTGGTCATTGACCATGCGTTCGGTGTCTGTTTGTTCTGCTGATTCGGCGTCAGCTAACTCACGTTCGAGCTGCGGAATCTCTGCATAGAGCAAACGGCTGGCTTGTTCGAGCTGGCCTTCACGTTGTGCACGTTCTGCCTGAATACGCGCGGCATCTAGTTTGGTCTTGAGCTCACCGACACGGTTGAGTGCGCTGCGCTCTTGTTCCCAGCGACGTTCAAGGTCTTCGAGACGTGCGTTGCGTTCAGCCATGTCTTCACGCAGTTTCGCAAGACGTTCTTTGGAGGCGTCGTCCTTCTCTTTCTTCAGAGCAAGCTCTTCAAGCTTGAGTCGGTCAACACTGCGGCGCAGTTCATCAATCTCGACGGGAGCCGAGTCAATTTCCATACGCAGGCGGCTCGCTGCTTCATCGATGAGGTCGATGGCCTTGTCAGGAAGCTGCCGGCTGGTGATGTACCGGTTGGATAGTGCTGCGGCAGCAACGAGTGCGTTGTCTGCAATAGCTACCTTGTGGTGTGCCTCGTAACGCTCTTTGAGCCCACGAAGGATTGCCACAGTGTCTTCAACACTGGGCTCGCCCACGAAAACTTGCTGGAAACGACGCTCGAGTGCTGCGTCCTTCTCAATGAACTCACGGTACTCATCCAGGGTGGTGGCACCGATCAGGCGGAGCTCACCACGAGCAAGCATGGGCTTGAGCATGTTGGCTGCTGCCACGGAGCCTTCACCTCCGCCAGCACCCATCAGGGTGTGGAGTTCGTCGATGAAGGTGATGATCTGACCATCTGAGTCATTGATTTCTTTGAGAACTGCCTTGAGGCGTTCTTCGAATTCACCTCGATACTTTGCACCTGCAATCAGGGCTGAGATATCGAGTGAGACAAGCTGCTTATCTTTCAAACTGTCGGCGACGTCACCAGCGACAATTCGCTGGGCGAGTCCTTCAACGACAGCAGTTTTTCCAACGCCTGGTTCACCGATCAGGACGGGGTTGTTCTTGGTTCGTCGAGTTAGCACTTGGCTGACTCGACGGATTTCGGCATCACGGCCGATGACGGGGTCGAGCTTGCCGCTCTTTGCAATTTCAGTGAGGTTAACACCAAATTGTTCGAGCGCGCTCTTGTTTTCTTGCGGCTCTTGTTGCATGTTTTCTTTCTCCTTGTGTGGATTTCATCACCAAACAAAGTTGAGTGATGATGACTCAAGTTTACTCCTCTGGTCCTATTTTCTCTAGGCCTGAAGCTGAAAGAAAGCTGAGAACTACCCCTTGATGGACTTCGTCACCGTGAACTTCGGAGTCCTGCGAACCTCACGGGTCTCTCCCACTAGTTTGCGCAATGCGGGCTTGTAACTCAGGTGGCGATTAGCCACCACCCACAATTCCCCGCCAGGTCTGAGCACCCTTCCTGCCTCGGCAAACAGCCTCAAGCTCGTGCCTGCATGAACGGCAGCGCCGGAGTGAAAAGGCGGGTTGAACAGAATGAGGTCGGCGGAGCTGTCTTCTTGTGAAGACAGTCCGTCGTCGCGAACCACAGTGACGCGATCACTGAGGTTGTTTGCCTCCATAGTTGCTCTCGCTGATTCGACAGCGGCGGCAGACTGATCGCTGGCGATCACTGTCGCTGTTGGTCGAAGTTTTGCTATTTGGGCAGCGAGAACACCCGTTCCACAACCAAAGTCAATAATGCGCATACCCTGCTGACCCGAAACTCTGTCTAACACCGCAAGCAGGTCGTAGGTGCCTATGTCGATAGAGATTCCTGCAAAAGCACCACCTTGAGCACACACCGTCAGATCAACATCCGCGTGGTATTCACTCTTGGGCCATGAGGTGAGGGCCTCGAGCGCTGCTTGTTTCTTTGGTCCACGTGCGCGAATGACACGTGACTTTTGCTCAGCAAGACTTGCTTCAACCTGAGTGAAAAACTTCCCCAAGGTCTCATTCATGCTCAGGGTCATGTGTTTGATGCGACCGCCGGCCAACACGAGAACATCGTCAGCAGAGTAGGCCGCAATAAGTGCCGCCCTTTGCTCTAATTGCTCCAGCGAGCGCGGTAAACGCAACACAACAATCCTCGAGGAAACAACCAGTTCACTGGAAAGTGGAAGATTCTGAAAGGTCGATGAAGGCGGATAGGAATCCGAAAGTTCCTGCGCGTTATTCATCAGTGCAAGTTCACCTGAACGTGCATCTTGGTGAACAAGAACCTCAGTAAACCCAGCCTCAGCTAGGGCGCCTAATGTCAATGCTCCGTGAGTGTCTCCGATGATGGATAGCGGGCTTGCAAGCAGGGTTGGATCAATCTCAACAGCGCGCTGAAGTTCAGTTAACAGGAGACGGTCGGCGGCATCAACGGCAACGAGTTCGGGGGACTCCAGATCAGGCCAACGCCTGAGGGATTCGAAAGGAAATGAACTCACCCTTTGAGACTATTCGGACTTGCCAACCTGCTTGTACAACTTGGAGATAACAAACCAGGAACCATCAACACGAAGCAAGCTGAGATAGTCCTGCATTACTCCGCCGAACATCTCGAGCTGGACTTTTGCGAGTGCAACCTCTGGTGAAATCTGGTCGACGAGGAGGACCTTGTCACGACGGACATTGCCCAAATCTTGTGGAGAGGTACGCGCTTCCATTTGTTCGTGATAAACATCGCGAGGACGAATCACGATCTCATCGTTCTCTGACGAGTAGAGGTTGCTGTCTTTGTGAAAGACCTTGTCGAAGAGGGACATGTCTTGCGAGTGCATGAGCTCAAAGTAATCATCGAGCAATGTTTGGATTCCTGCGTCAGTCATGGAACAAGACTAACTTCAGCGATCACCAAATTCTTTAGTCATGAGCAACTGGACATCACGGTCTAAGTGATCAAACCTGGCGTCCATGCGAGCCCCAAGTTCATTTCGCATGCTCGCCATTTCTGCGCGAAGCCCTGTCCCAATCATCCTGAAACTTGCAAAAACAACACCAATAAGGGCAAAAATCACTGCACTGAAAACTCCGATGAGAGTCCATACCTGTGGGTTATCCAAATAGATCACATCCCTATTGTTACTGGTTTTGATAAGAATCGCATCTGGCAATTGAGCGATAGGCGATACCGCTCTGGCAGTGAGTAATTCTGGAAAATGTGAACTGTGAAGGACTAGTCACGTCCGAAGGGACGCCAAACCACAACATCTGTGCGGCGGCGAGCGCGAGTTCCAGCCCGCAGGCTTTCCACGTCACCTGCAGGTCCTGCAGCGAAGACGCGACGGCCTGGCTGGTTGAGCAGAGCGTCCGCAAGGGTGGCTTCGAGTTCTCGAACTCGCACACGCAGTGCGTCATTTTGATTCTCTAAATCCAGAACGCGACGGATGCCCTCTAGGGAGAGACCTTCCGCGCTAAGTCTGGCAACTTCGCGAAGCTGAGCAACGTTACGCATGGAATAACGCCTGGATTGACCCGCTGTTCGGCCTGGCTGAACCAGGCCGATGCGGTCATACTGCCGCAGGGTCTGCGGGTGCATTCCCGCAAGTTCTGCAGCCATCGAGATAGTAAAGATCGGCTGGTTCTCGTCCATGCTTTTCCTTATCTCTTGAGGGGTGTTGGCTAGCGCTTTGCTTCTGCAAGCAAGTCTGCGCGAGGGTTCTCACTTGGCGCAACAGATGCGAACTTTTCGAGGGCTTCTTTAGCAGCGTCATCGAGATGGCTCGGGACAGCAATTTGAACAACAGCGAGGAGGTCGCCTGTTCCCTTTGCTGTCTTAATGCCACGACCCTTAACGCGCAGGGAACGTCCACTCGGTGTGCCCGAAGCAACTTTGAGCTTGACGGTCTCACCCTCAGGGGTGGGAACCTCAATGGTTGCCCCCAGTGCTGCCTCTGTGAAGGTGACTGGGACATTCACTTTGATGTTGAGTCCGTCACGCTCGAAGACAGGGTGCTTCTTCACCTTGACGGTGAGAACAATGTCACCTGCTTCGCCACCGTCGGGGCTGGGATAGCCCTTGCCACGAAGACGGATTTTCTGTCCATCAGCAACACCGGCAGGGATTTTCACCTTGACGGTTCGGCCCTCACTGGTCTGCAAGCTCATGGTGTCGCCATGGAATGCTTCAAAGAAATCGATAGTGACAGAGGAGACAATGTCTTGTCCCTTCTGTGGGCCACCAAATCCACGGAAACCGCCGGAGGCCTGGCCGAATCGGCCACCTCCGCCGCCAAACATTCCGCCGAAGATATCTTCAAAGCCGCCTCCCTGTTGGAAGGTGTACTGCTGGCCGCCACGGCCAAACCCGCTGAAGGCATCCTCGAAACCGCCTTGAGGTCCGCCTGCACTAAAGCGTGCACCGGAACCCATGGCGCGAATCTGGTCATACTCAGCACGCTGCTCCTTATCGGAGAGCACAGAGTACGCTTCAGAGATTTCCTTGAATTTCGCTTCTGCCTTGGCGTTTCCCTGATTGGAGTCAGGGTGATATTCGCGAGCGAGCTTGCGATAGACCTTCTTCAGTTCAGCTTCCGAAGCGTCTTTGGAGACGCCGAGGACTTTGTAAAAGTCTTTATCGAACCAATCTTGACTGGCCATATGCGCCTCCTTTCTTTACGTCGTTTCGGATACTAGTTTGCAGGAACAGCAACAACAACCTTTGCTGCGCGAACCTGTGTGGTGCCGATCATGTACCCGGTCTCCACAACATCCAGCACCGTCTCTGCTGTGACATCTGGTGAAGGCTGCTGCAGAATCGCTTCGTGCAGGTTCGGGTCAAAAAGGTCACCTGCTGCACCATAGGCAACGAGACCAAGGCGCTCGGTTGCACCACGCAGTTTGCCGGCGATGGCGGCCAGGGCAGAGCCCTCTGCCAGGTCGCCGTGCTTTTCTGCACGGTCAATGTCATCGAGGACAGGAAGAAGAATCTTCACGGTGTCTCCGATGATGCGCTCTCGTTCAATCTCTCGGTTGGCTTCGGTGCGCTTGCGGTAATTGGCGTATTCAGCGGTTACGCGCTGAAGGTCAGCCAAACGCTCTGCTGCCAGATCACTTTCTGCCTGCTCGAGGAAAGAAAGGTCGGCATCTGTCAGCGAGGTTTCTACATCGGCGTCTTCAAAGGAAGCGTCTTCAGTAGGTCCGTCATATCCAGGGTCTTCAGCAAAGCCGGCGTTCTCGCCAACCTCACTGGTGTCCCCTGCGGAGGAGCCCCCGTTCAGGGGCTCCTCTACTGGGTTCTCGTTCTGGTCGGACATGCTTACTTAGCGTCTTTCTCAGACGATCCGTCAGCCTCGTCGTCTTCGACAACTTCAGCGTCGACAACATCATCATCAGAAGCAGCTTCGCCTTCAGGTGCGCTTTCGGCAGAAGCTTCTGCCTGGCCTGCAGCGTAGATTGCTTCACCGAGCTTGCCCTGGCTTTCGACGAGCTTGTCATATGCAGTCTTCACTGCGGCATCGTCGTCTCCAGCAAGTGCTGTCTTGAGTGCGTCGACATCGCCCTGAACTTCGTTCTTCACGTCTTCGGGGAGCTTGTCTTCGTTCTCCTTGATCAGCTTCTCGATGGAATAGACCATCTGCTCAGCACCGTTTCGGGTCTCTGCAGACTCGCGACGTGCCTTGTCTTCAGCTGCGTGCTCTTCAGCTTCGCGAACCATGCGCTCGATGTCTTCCTTAGGAAGAGACGAGCCACCGGTGATCGTCATTGACTGCTCCTTACCGGTACCCTTGTCCTTAGCGGACACGTGCACGATACCGTTTGCGTCGATGTCGAAGGTGACCTCAACCTGAGGAACCCCACGAGGTGCTGGTGCGATACCGGTCAACTCGAAGTTTCCGAGCGACTTGTTGTCGCGAGTGAACTCACGCTCACCCTGGAACACCTGGATGGATACCGAAGGCTGGTTGTCATCAGCTGTGGTGAAGGTTTCAGATCGCTTGGTCGGGATCGCAGTGTTGCGCTCGATTAGCTTGGTCATGATTCCACCCTTGGTCTCGATACCGAGGCTGAGGGGGGTGACGTCGATAAGCAGAACGTCCTTGCGCTCTCCACGCAGAACACCTGCCTGCAGTGCTGCACCAACGGCAACAACTTCGTCAGGGTTCACGGTCTTGTTTGCTTCTTTGCCACCGGTGAGGCTCTTGACCAGTTCTGCCACTGCAGGCATACGGGTCGAACCACCCACGAGGACAACGTGAGCAATGTCACTGACCTTGACTCCGGCTTCCTTGATGACATCCTCGAATGGCTTCTTGGTGCGAGCAATAAGGTCTTCGGTCATTGCTTCGAACTGAGCACGAGTGAGGGTCTCGTCGAGGTTGGCTGGGCCATTCTCGGTCAGAGAGAGGTAAGGCAGCTGGATGCTGGTGCTCATGGAGGAGCTGAGCTCCTTCTTTGCCTGCTCTGCAGCTTCCTTCAAACGCTGGAGTGCAATCTTGTCCTTGGACACGTCAACACCAGTGGTCTCCTTGAACTTCTTGATCAGGTGATCCACGATGCGCTGATCCCAGTCGTCACCACCGAGGCGGTTGTCACCGGAGGTTGCACGAACCTGGATGGTTGAGAAGTCGTCGTCCTTACCCACTTCAAGCAGTGAAACGTCGAAGGTTCCACCACCGAGGTCGAATACGAGGATGAGTTCGTCTTCTTTACCCTTGTCGAGGCCGTAGGCCAAAGCAGCTGCGGTGGGCTCGTTGATAATACGCAGAACGTTCAGACCTGCGATCTCACCGGCATCCTTGGTTGCCTGACGCTCAGCGTCGTTGAAGTAAGCGGGGACAGTGATAACTGCGTCGGTGACGGTGTCACCGAGGTAGGTCTCTGCGTCGCGCTTGAGCTTGCCCAAGATACGCGCAGAGATTTCTTGTGGGGTGTACTTCTTGTCGTCAATAGATACGGTCCAGTCGGTACCGATGTGACGCTTGACGGAAGCGATGGTGCGGTCCACGTTGGTAACTGCCTGGCGCTTTGCTGGCTCTCCAACGAGTACTTCGCCATCCTTTGTGAAGGCGACTACCGAGGGGGTAGTACGGAAACCTTCAGCGTTGGCGATAACGGTGGGTTCTCCACCTTCGAGTACGGAAACAACCGAGTTGGTGGTTCCGAGGTCAATGCCTACTGCACGTGACATATATGTGTTCTCCTTCTTCATTCCAGTGTGAGCTGGAAATTCCTTGTGTTTATGCGGTTTTCACCGAAGCTTGTTCAAGACTTGAGTCGTGATATATCAAGTTTGCCACGGGGAATACACAACGTCAAGCGTTCACAGCAAATCTTGAGCTTTCTCGACTCAAGTTTTTGTTTTGGGAGTGTTTACCCCGAGTTCTTCCCGCGGAGATACAGGAGGGGTACCCTAAACACATGTCAAGCACCGGTGCTGTTGAAGTCAAAATCCCCCGCAAGCAAGTCATCTCGTGGGCTTTATGGGACTGGGGCACCTCCGCCTTCAGTGTGCTGATCACCACTTTCGTCTTTGCGCGTTACATCGTCTCCAGTTACTTCATCGACCCTGAGATCGTCAAAGCTTACGAATCAGCCGGGGGCGAAGGGGTTGCCACCGGGCCCGCGCTCGAAAACTTCCAGGCCGCCGAAGCCAACCTCACCAGCTGGGTGGGATGGGCGCTGGCCATAGGTGGCGTAGCAGTTGCCCTTGTTGCTCCGATTGTGGGCCAACGCACTGATGCCGGCGGTAAGCGCAAGCTGTGGCTGGGAATTAACACAGGTATTGTCATTGCGGCAACCTTTGGAATGTTCTTTGTAGAAGGAACCCCGCAGTTCTTCGTCATGGGCATCGTTCTGTTGACCGTGGGTAACGTGTTCTACGAAATGGCGAATGTGAACTACAACGCCATGCTGCTGCAGGTGTCTACACCAAAAACCATGGGTCGTGTCTCGGGCTTCGGCTGGGGAATGGGATATTTCGGTGGAATCTTTGTTCTCCTGATTGCCCTCGTTGGCTTCGTGCTCGGCGACCCTCCCTATTGGTTTGGAATCACTACAGAAGCCGGCATGAACATTCGCGCCGTCACGGTACTGGCTGCGGTGTGGGCTTTAGTTTTCTCGCTCCCGGTTTTGTTCAATGTTCCAGAGAACACCGCAACGACTCCAGGCCACAAAGCGGGAATCATCGAGTCCTACAAAATCTTGTTCCGCAAAATTGCAGACCTGTATAAGAACGCACGCCCCACCTTCTACTTCCTTCTCGCTAGCGCCGTATTCCGCGATGGTCTTGCAGCCGTCTTTGCTTTTGGAGGCATCCTGGCAGGAACAGTCTTTGGGCTCAGTTTCACAGAAGTGATTCTCTTCGCCATCGGAGGCAACCTGGTCGCAGGTATTGGTGTTCTGTTCTCTGGTTGGATCGACGACAAGATCGGCTCTAAGCGTGTCATCGTGATTGCTCTTGCCGGGCTCGTTGTCACTGGTATTGCGCTGTTCTTCTTCCACGACGGCGGGGCAACCGCCTTCTGGATTGGCGGTCTGATGCTGACGTTCTTCGTTGGGCCCGCGCAAGCTTCAGCTCGTGCCTACCTTGGACACCTCGCACCTGAAGGCCAGGAAGGTGAGATCTTTGGTCTCTACGCCACAACAGGTCGTGCGGTGAGCTTCCTTGCTCCCTCGCTCTTTGCACTGTTCGTCCTGCTTGGTGGTGCCACCTACTTCGGCATCCTCGGCATCGTGGTTGTGCTTCTTGCTGGACTTTTGCTCATGTTGCCCCTTCGGGCAAAGTTCATTCGCTAACGCGGATAAGGAGCTCGCCCATATTGCTGTGGGGCATAGTCCACATCAACCCCGAGCTGCGCAGCAGCACGAAGAGCAAAGTGTGGATCGCGCAGGTGTTCCCGTCCGAGCATGACAGCGTCGGCGCGACCTGAGGCAATAATGTCGTTTGCCTGCTCGGCAGTCGTAATCATTCCTACGGCACTGGTAGGTAGGTGAGCATGCTCTTTCACATAGTGAGCAAGAGGTACTTGGTATCCCGGGCCAACAGGAATCTTGGCACCAGCGATAAGACCGCCGGTTGAAATATCAACCGTGTCAGCACCTAAGTCCTTCACCCAGTCGGTGACAATGCTCGTCTCTTCTTCATTCCAGCCGCCTTCAACCCAGTCAGTTGCTGAGAATCGAACAAACAACACGATCTCTTCGCCCACTTCTGTGCGCACAGCTCGAACAATATCGAGCAGAAGTCGCGCGCGGTTCTTGAGCGGGCCACCGAAATCATCCGTGCGCTCATTCGTGAGTGGTGAGAGGAATTCGTGAATGAGATATCCGTGTGCGGAGTGAATCTCCAGAACCTGGAACCCCGCTTCCACAGCACGGCGAGCTGCTGAAGCAAAATCAGCAACAACCTGCGAGATCTGCTCAGCTGTCATTGCTTGTGCTTGGGCGTATCCCTCAAATGCATTAGCTGAAGGACCTAGCGGAATCCAACCACCCTCTTCTACGGGTACTGTGCCGTCAATTCCGGGATATCCCCAACCGGGATACGTGGATGCTTTGCGGCCTGCGTGTGCCAGTTGAATTCCGGGGACAACACCGTTTGCTGCCATGAAGGACACAATCGGGGTGAATGCTGCGACCTGGTCATCATTCCAGATACCTAAGTCGTGGAAAGAAATACGACCTTCAGGATTTACTGCCGTAGCTTCAACGATGATGAGCCCGGCACCGCCGAGAGAAAGTGCGCCGTAATGAGCGCGGTGGAAGTCAGTGGGAACACCATCTTTACCTAGTGCGCTGTACATGCACATTGGTGGAACCCATACCCGGTTACGGATAGTGAGATGACGAAGTGTGATCGGTGTGAACAAAGTGGGTGCGTTCATAGCTCCACGCTACCGGGGGAACAGGGCTACCCCTGCTGCAGTGCAGTGATCAACAGCATGCAGATAACAAACCCGGCAAAGAAGTTAATACCCAAAAACTTCTTCCAACCTCGGTTAGCCTGCTCACAGTCGGCATCCTTCAAATTCCTAAATGGCCACACCATCAAGACATACGGAACCGCAGTCGCAGCCGCGACCCAGTAATACCAGGAAGGGTCGGAAAAGAAAGCTCCGGAAAGAATCAGTACTCCAGCGAGCGTGTAACACCCCAGCGCGAACCGTGTTGTGTTGGCTGCGCCAAAGACTGTTGCAATGGACGAGAGCTGTGCTTCGCGGTCAGCTTGAATGTCTTGAATAGCCCCGAAAGCATGTGATGCCATTCCCCAGAGGAAGAACGCATTCAAGATGAGCCAGAGCGAAGGAGTGACATTAGCCCCTGCCATCATCACACCAAACACCGCAGGGCTTACAAAGTGGGTCGCGCTGGTCATAGAGTCCAGGACGGGAATCTCCTTGAAGCGCAGCCCCTTTATTGAATACGCCACCACAGCAAACATGCTGACGGCCAGAGTGATGTTGGACTCGAAATTCCCGATCGAAACGAGATAGACAAGGAAGGGAACGTTCGTGATCACAACAGCCCACAACGTCACCTTGTGAAGACTGCGATCGAGAACAGCGCCCTCAACTCCGCCCTTGCGAGGGTTGCGCAAGTCTGACTCGTAATCAAAGACATCGTTGATGCCATACATCGCGAGGTTGTAAGGGATGAGGAAGAAGATTGTTCCCACAATCAATACGGCGTCAACGCGGCCAGTCGTGAAAAAGTACGCTGCGGCGAAAGGGAAGGCCGTGTTTACCCAGGACAGTGGGCGCGAGGAAACGAAGAGTTGTTTCAGGGTGTTCATCTCTTCTTCCATGTTCCCAACAAAATCCACAGCGCTGGCAGAATCATGACCCCCGCGAGGGTGTACGCAAAGTCCTCTATCGGAGCGATGCCGATATATGCCCCCAGTAAAGTGCTGGGGTCATAAGCCACGAGTCCAACCCCAATGATGACGTTGTCGAAAATCGCCGTCGTGATGAGCATGACAGCCAGGATGAGCCCCAGAACCTTATAGAGCTTGCGGCCAACCTCAACACCGCGGCGAGCGCTGACCACATAAGCAATGACCATGAACCACAAGGCGAGGCCAAGAAAGACGGTATTGAGCAGAGCGTAGGTCACTTTTTCACCACATTAGTGAAGGCGGAGAAAACGTTCATGGTCATGTAACACAGCAGGGTCAAGAAGAACACTTCTTCGAGAGGGAGCTCCGGGGCCAGCAGGATTCCTGTCATCCAGGGCCCTTCACCTCGGAAGAAAACTCCGGCATCAATCCCGACAAGATCCCAGCTGAGGAAGAACACCAGCCCGGTGGCCAGCACCACAGTTGCGCGTCTGGCATCTTGCCAAAAGAACAACGTGTGGCGTCTATCCAGCAAAATCATGCCGGTGATAGACACCAGCAAAGCTGCGAGATAGAGAAAACCCATGGGTACTAAGCAGTTTTATCGACCGTGGGAAACAGGGGTTCTGGCAGCGGTTCTGTGGAGGTGTCTCCGCGCAGGCGCTTGACCAAAATTTCTGCACTGATCAAACACATAGGCAAACCGATGCCAGGAATGGTTGTTCCCCCTGTGTAGTAGAGGTCTTGAACTTTCTTGGAGATGTTGCCCGAACGGAAGAACGCGCTCTGGGAAAGGATGTGGCTGGGGCCAAGTGCTCCACCCATCCAGGAGTTGAGGTCGTTGGCGAAGTCTGCTGGTCCCACCGTTTTGCGAACAATGATGCGCTCAGCAAGGTCTGGAATTCCTGCCCAGACAGAGATTTGTTTGATGACCTTGTCTGCGACTGCTTCGACCTGCTTGCTTCCCTTGCCATCAATGCCACCCTTACCAATGGAAACATCAGCGGGAATGGGGACAAGGATGAAGAGGTTCGTGTCTCCCTTGGGTGCTACACCGTTGTCTGTTGCACTGGGCTTACAAACATAAATGTTCGCAGGGTCGGGAACAGAGGTGGGCTGGTCAAAGATTTTGGCAAAGTCCCCCTCCCAGTCATTGGTGAAGAAAAGGGTGTGGTGTTCCAACTCAGGAACATCACCCTTGACTCCTAAGTAGACGAGCACAGCACTGGGGCCTGAAACTTTCTTCTCCCAGTAGCTTTCTCCATAGGTTTGCAACGCTTCAGGAAGAAGCTGTGTTTCCGTGAAGTGGAGGTCTGCAGCTGAGACAACGATGTCGGCTGGGATAGTCGTCACGCTCTTTGATTTACCTTTGGTGTATTCAACCCCAACAGCCTTTGCCTTAGTTTTGTGCCCGGCAGGGTTGACGGTGGTGAGAATCTTGCTCACATTAGCTTCAGTGATGAGGTTCACGCCTTCGGCGAGCGCGATGTCGCGAATACTTTCAATGACACGATTGAAGCCGCCTTGTGCATAGAGCACACCATCTTCAAGATCGAGGTAGCTCATCAAGTGATACATCGAAGGGGTGATGTAGGGGCTGGAGCCGAGGAACACTGCAGGGTATCCGAGAATCTGTTGCAGTCTGGGGTCGCTGACGTGACGGGCTGCAAACTTGTAGAGGGACTCGTTCAACAGCTTGGCAAGTTTGGGTGTGCGGCTCAGAACATCAGAACGAAGCAGTGGGCTGTACTTCTCAAAGCTCGTGTAGAGGAAACGCTTCTTGGCGATCTCGTAAGTATCTTTTGCGGAGTCGAGGTAGCGCTCCATCGCAGGACGTGAGCCTGGCTCGATTTCTTCAAAGAGCGCGAGGTTGTCTTCACGATTGTCGAGAACGTCAATGGGGCGAGCTGGGTAGACGCCGTCGTCTTCACACAGCACGCGGTATCCAGGGTTGAGTTTGGTGAGGGTTAGCTGTTCCTCACTCGAGGTGCCCATGAGCTTGTAGAAGTGATCAAAAACTTCTGGCATGAGATACCAGGAAGGGCCGGTGTCGAAGCGGAATCCGTCTTTTTCCCAGTTTCCTGCACGGCCACCGACGTTTTTGTGCTTCTCAAGCAGGGTTACCTGATACCCGTCTCGGGCAAGAAGAGCTGCCGAGGCCAGGCCGGCGATACCGCCACCAATGATCACTACGGATTTGGTCATGAGGTTTTTCCTAACAGTGCTGCAAGTGCGAGGCGGGCCTTGACGAGTGTCGGCACGCTCACGCGGGTGTGCTTCAGTTCAGAGGCAGGAGTGCGAGCAATCCTGCGGTTGAGTTCAGCAAAAAGATTTTGAGCCAATGCAACAGCCCTGCGGCTTGTTGAAGGCAGGAACGGGACGATGGCTCCCGAGATTGCAAGATCAGAATCGATGTCTGCAACCAGGCGAACCTTGTCTTCTTCCGTGAAGGTCGCAATGTTGATTCCGGGGAAATAGCTCCGACCAAGGGCGTCCACGTCCGCGCTGAGGTCACGCAGGAAGTTCACCTTCTGGAATGCGGCACCGAGCTTGCGTGCCCCCATCACAAACGTGTCATTTTGTTCAGGGGTGATGTCCTGACCGCGCAGGAAAGCTTTCAAACACATCAGGCCCACAACTTCTGCAGAGCCATAGACATACTCATCGAAACTTTCGGGAGTGTGGGTGACCCGCGTGATGTCGACCCGCATCGAGGTGAAGAAGGGTCGCGTGAGATCAGGTTCAATTCCTGTCCTGCGGGCAGTCAAGGCAAAAGCGTGCACCACGAGGTTGGTGCTGTAGCCGCGTCGCATGGCCGCTTCAGTTTCTGTTTCGAGCTCGTCGAGGAGGCGACGTATGTCTTTCTCGCTCACACCGGCATACGCAGCGACGCCGTCGACAATCTCATCGGCTAGACGAACCAAGCCATAGATGTTCTCAACATCTTGGCGAACCCCTTTGCCTAACAGTCTGGCCGCAAGACCGAAGGAGGTGGAGTATTCGCGAATAATCATGCTCGCGGTTTGCTCTGCGACACGGTCGTAGAGTGCACTTTGCCTGGTGGGCTGTTCGCTTACGGGCACGGAGGCGTCCTGGACTAGCTTGTCGTGGCTCATCGCACGCGCTCCACAACCGCGGTGACCAGGGGAGTGAGCTGGTCAATTAGTGCCTGAGGAATACCTGCACCGTGCAATGCAGCGACGGCTTCGTCTGCGTAGTCGGAAGCAAGTCGCTGGGTGTATTGCTTTGCTCCGGTTCGCTCCAAGACCTCACGCACTGTTGCAGCTTCCTCATCAGAGAGGGTGCTGTCGCCAACGAGGTGGGAAATGTTCTTCCATTCGGCTGTTTGTGACGCGAAAGCGATTAGTGCCGTGCGCTTTCCTTCGCGAAGGTCGCCGAGTGTGGTTTTTCCAGTCGAAGCTTCGTTTCCAAAAACGCCCAACAGGTCATCGACGACTTGATAGGCAATACCGATATTTCGACCGAACTCTCCAAGAGCAGCAATGACCTCGTGCGTGGCACCGGCAAGCAGAGCTCCTGCTTGTAGGGGTGCCTCGAAGGAATACACCGCGGTCTTGAGGCGCTCCATGTGAACAATCTCTTCAATGCTGGGCATTCCGGAATAGAGCGAGAAGTCCACGTCAATGAGTTCACCAGCTGCCGAATCAAAAACGGCGCGGTCAAGCAATTCAACGAGTGCGTCACGAACCTGCGGGTTTGCACTCGCTCTTTCCATGAGTCGGAACGATCCCGTCAGAGCAAGGTCTCCTGCGATGACCGCAACAGACATTCCTCGGTGTTCTGCCGTGGGCAGCGACAGGCCCGCGGTCTGTGCCACATCACGGTAGCTTCCGGAAACGTTTGGAATTCCACGGCGAACAAAGTCGCGGTCGACCACATCATCGTGAACAATGAGCGCGGTATGGAGAAGTTCGAAGGAGGCACCTACATGCGCAGCCGAACGTAGATCAGATCCGCCCAGTGCGGTGTAGGCCGTCATCACCATTTGTGGGCGGAAACGCTTTCCACCTGACGCATTGGAACGTAGTGTCTTCCACAACGCCTCATAGGCAGGTGCGAGTGTGGCAGCCCGTTGAGTGGATAGGCTAAAGAAGCGATCGAGAACCTCTTCAACGAGCGCAAGGTGGCGCGTCATCTCGGCTTCTTGGCTGGGAATGCTCACTACTCCAGACTAACTGACCGAACAGGAGCAAAACATGGGTGAACCCCGTGAACTTGTAGTTCTCCTGTCGGAGGATGGAACTGCCATCGGAACAGCCGATAAGGCAGACGTGCACACAGTAGATACTCACCTCCACCTGGCTTTCTCCTGCCACGTCTTCAACTCGGAGGGCAAGATTCTCGTCACACGACGCGCACTAGCCAAAAAGACCTGGCCTGGTGTGTGGACTAACTCTTTCTGCGGCCACCCAGGTCCTGGAGAGGACTTTGTCGAGGCTATTCACCGCCGTGCTGAGGAAGAACTGGGACTCCGTCTCGCCACGGTAAAAAGTGCACTGCCTGATTTTCGCTATCGCGCGGTCGATGCTTCTGGCATCGTCGAAAATGAAATTTGTCCTGTTTATGTTGCTCTTGCCGAGGGTGAGCCAAACCCGAATCCAGATGAAGTAGAGGAATACACCTGGGCAGACCCTCAAGCGCTTCTCGAGTCGGTTGAGAAGTCAGGTTTTGCTTTCAGCCCCTGGCTGACACTGCAGTTGCCACGTTTAGCTTCTGCCGGTTTTCTCTCTCCCCGCGCTTAAATAAAAAGAGGAGCCCAGGGCTCCTCTTTTCAATAACGAAACTTATCCGCCAATTGCTCCTGCGTCAGTTGCACTCACATCGGTGCGGTGGAAGTTTAGGAATGAGCGTGAGGCAGTCGGGCCGCGCTGACCGTGGTAGCGAGACTTGTACTCGGCAGAACCGTATGGCTTTTCTGCTGGGGAGGTGAGCTTGAAGAAACAGAGCTGACCAATCTTCATTCCAGGCCACAACTTAATCGGAAGCGTTGCCATGTTAGACAGTTCCAATGTGATGTGGCCGGAAAAACCGGGGTCAATAAAACCGGCGGTGGAGTGAGTGACTAAGCCAAGACGGCCCAGCGAACTCTTACCCTCTAGGCGCGCTGCGATGTCATCAGGCAAAGAGACCTGCTCATAGGTTGCTCCGAGAACAAACTCTCCGGGGTGCAGGATGAACGGTTCGTTGGGGTCAACTTCGATCAGACGAGTGAGGTCAGGTTGATCTTCTGCTGGGTCGATGTAGGGATACTTGTGGTTATCGAACAAGCGGAAGTACCGGTCGATTCGAACATCAACGCTCGAAGGCTGAATCATGTCATCAGCTAACGGGTCTAAACCAATACGACCAGACTCGAGTTCAGCACGAATATCGCGATCAGAAAGAAGCATAAGTTCAGTCTAGCTGAGGGAAACTCTGCGTTTTGGGCAGGCACTCGGCCCTGAATGCAGAGTTCTGAAATGCAGTTAGTGGGCTGATTTCTCAGCAGAACTATCGAGTTCTTCGATGTCCAATAGCTCACGCTTGTTGGGCTTGATTGCTAAGACAAACATTGCCATTGCAACAAGAGCAACAATAAATGCGATACCAAAGCTCACCGCGCTCAAAATCCAATCGCGAGAAACCATCATCACGACGAGGCCGGTAAACAGCCCCAGTACTGCAGACACAACAATCAGCTCAAAAGGCTTGAGTCGGTCACGGAGTGTGGGGGTGGTCATGAGGCAACCTCGTTCTTTTGTGCGGAATCGGTGCGCAGAGAAATACCTGCAATAACTTGGAACACCCCAACCATGGCAGCATAGGCACCAAAGAGACCTACGGCATAGACATCGTTGAGTGGAACTGCTGCTTCAATAATGGCTAAGACAGCTGTGAAGGCGCCGATAGTGAGCCATTCCTTAGCAACTGTTTTGTTCTGCTCACGATATCCGGCATACAGTTCGAGTGCTGCAGTAAGTGCGGCCCAGATGCTGATAACCAAAATGAGAGCGGGAAGTCCACCACTAAGGCTGGCAGCAGCAATGGCTGCAGACACGGCAGTAACAATCGCGTGCGCCCCAAAGAGCTTTCTGTTGAGACCGTCAAGGGGAACGCTCATGACCGTGAACAGCGTCACAGCGGCAAGAAGGAAACCAAAGCCGACAAAAACAGCAAGACCAACTACGGGCGCGTGGTTGCGCGAGAAAGTAATGACCAGGGCGGCAATCAATGTGGGGATGGCGCGCAGAATAAGTGCATTGCCCAAGCGGGGCACAGAAGTCTCAGCGATAGCCACGCGTCAATTCTACGGGCGAATTGTGGAAGTATTTTTCGGCTAAACCTTGGGCATATCGGCAAAGCGTGAAAGGTGACCCTGGAATCCAACCGTGATTGTCGCTGTAGGGCCGTTACGGTGCTTGGCAACGATGAAATCGGCCTCACCTGCACGGGGGTTTTCTTTTTCGTACGCGCTTTCACGGTGCAGAAGAATCACCATGTCAGCGTCCTGCTCCAGCGATCCAGATTCACGGAGGTCACTAATTGCTGGCTTCTTGTCGGCGCGTTGTTCCGGTCCACGGTTGAGCTGAGACAGCGCAATCACAGGAACTTGGAGCTCTTTAGCCATGAGCTTGAGCGCACGAGAGAATTCCGAAACTTCCTGCTGACGGTTTTCAACCTTCTTGCCAGAGGTCATCAACTGCAGGTAGTCAATGACAACCATCTTCAAACCAACCTTCTGCTTGAGACGGCGGCATTTCGCACGAATCTCAACCAGGGTGAGGTTGGGGCTGTCGTCGATATAGAACGGGGCATCATTGATGCGGCCCCGCGTGCTGGCAATGGTGGTCCAGTCGCGGTTATCTACGGTTCCCTTGCGCATGTTTTGCAGTGGAACGGACGCTTCTGCCGAGAGAAGACGCATTGCGATCTCTGACTTACCCATTTCGAGGGAGAAGAAGATTGCGGGGAGGTTGTTCTTGATGGATGCTGCACGGCAGAAGTCCAGGGCCAGAGTTGACTTACCCAATGCTGGACGCGCTGCAACGATGATGAGCTGGCCGGGGTGGAAACCGTTGGTCAGCTCGTCAAGATCTGCAAAGCCTGTGGGAACACCGGTCATCTGACCGTCGCGGCCCTTGGCGGCTTCAATTTCTTCGATGGCCGTGTCCACTGCCTCGGTCAGAGGCACGTAGTCTTCTGCTTCAACAGAACCGGTGACCTGATAAATCTCGGCCTGGGCGGTGTTGACTAGGTCAACGGCTTCACCCTCTCCGGCGTATCCCATCTGAACGATACGGGTTCCTGCCTCAACAAGGCGTCGTAGAAGTGCTCGTTCCGAAACGATGTTGGCGTAATAACCTGCGTTAGCTGCGGTGGGAACGAGTGAAGTGAGTGTGTGCAGGTACTCCGCACCACCTGCGCGACCGAGTTCACCTGTCTTTGTCAGCTCGTCTGTAACGGTAATGACATCGGTGGGCTCTCCATGCGAATACAGGGAGAGGATGGCATCAAAAATGACTTCATGCTTAGGAATGTAGAAGTCATTTCCACGAAGTATCTCGACGACGTCTGCAACAGCGTCTTTGCTGAGCAGCATGCCGCCGAGAGCGCTTTGCTCCGCAAGAAGATCATGCGGAGGAGTCCGTTCACCCTGCCAGTTTTCACGAGATTCGGATGGAGAACCGAGGTGTGCAATAGACATAATCACGGTCCTTCCTGTTGTTGCTTGAGTTGATAGTTCAGTTCTATCTCTACCCACCGACATTGGCCTGACATTGAGGCCTTTTAAGGGGTGTGTACTAACAGTAAGAACTACGCAAGTAGCAACCAAATATGCCTGTGGATAACTCTGTGCATGAAACCTGTGAAACGCCGGTGAGTCTGTTCATAAGCTGGGGATAATGCTGTGGGAAAATGAAAAAGTTTACCCAAAAAATTGATTCTGAACTGCGTTTTTAGTTATACACGGGTGTGAACATTAACTTCCTTCAAGCATGTGTTTAAGCTTGGGGAAAAATATCTATTCTGTGCATAATTACGCAGTCGTTTCTGTACCCCGTTGAGGCAAAAAATGAGTCCCGACAACTCTCCGCGGGCAAACAAGAAGGGCGGGAAGCTTCACGCTTCCCGCCCTGAGTTGTTCTTGTCAGCAGTTACTTTGCAGCAACAACCTGAATGGTGATGGTTGCAACGATGTCGTCACGCAGACGAACGGTTGCTTCGTGCTCACCAGTGAACTTGATGGGGTTCGCAATTTCAATCTTGCGCTTGTCGATAACGCCAACACCGGCGCTCTCAACTGCAGCAGCAATGTGATCGGTCTTGACCGAACCAAAGAGACGACCGTCGCGGCCGACCTTGACAGCAAGCTTGACCTTGTTGCCTTCGATCTTTGCCTTGAGCGCCTGGGCCTCTTCGAGGGTTGCGAGCTCGCGTGCGGTGCGAGCAGCACGAATCTGCTCAACCTGCTTCTCGCCACCACGAGACCATGCAACAGCAAGTCCCTGAGGGATGAGGTAGTTACGTGCGTAACCGTTCTTTACCTCGACAACGTCACCAGCAGAACCAACACCGGAGACTTCATTCGTCAGAATTAACTTAGACATGTGGGGACTCCTTAGCGGCCAGCGCCTGCGTAGGGAAGAAGAGCCATCTCGCGGGCGTTCTTAACTGCCTTGGCGATGAGGCGCTGCTCCTGGACAGAAACACCGGTGATACGGCGAGCGCGGATCTTTCCACGCTCAGAAACGAACTTGCGAAGGGTTGCGACGTCCTTGTAGTCGATCACACCAACGCGGATAGCCTTCGCAGGTGCGAGAGCCTTAGCGCCCTTGCCACCGCGGAGTGGCTTGCGGGCTCCGCCGCTAGCTTTTCCAGCCATGATTACCTAACTTTCGTAAATTTAAATTGATGAGTTCAGCGTGAGCTGAAGCTCAAGGGATTGTTTAGAACGGCGTATCGTCTGCGGGGATACCGGGGGTGTTCCAAGGGTCTGCTGCAGGCGCAGTCGGCGAACCCCAAGGTTCGTCGTTGCCTGCAGGGACACCGGGACGACCTGCGGAAGCCGCGCGGCTCACAGTTGCCGTGGCGTAGCGAAGCGAAGGACCGATCTCATCTACTTCGAGTTCGATTGTGGTTCGCTTTTCGCCTTCCTTGGTCTCGTATGAGCGCTGCTTGAGTCGACCAGTTGCAATAACGCGAGAACCCTTAGTCAGGCTTCCTGCGACATGCTCGGCAAACTCGCGCCAGACGCTGGCACGAAGGAAGAGAGCCTCGCCATCTTTCCACTCGTTTGATGCGCGATCGAAGTTGCGCGGAGTAGAGGCGATGGTGAAGTTGGCGACTGCAAGTCCGTTCTGCGTGTAACGCAGTTCGGGGTCACTCGTGAGGTTACCCACCACGGTGATGACTGTTTCGCCGGCCATGTTACTTACGCGTCCTTCGAAGCCTTGGCGGGAGCAGCGGCCTTGCGGGCAGCCTTCTCGTCAGCAAGCTTTGCAGCAGCAGCAACCATGGCAATGGCTTCCTCTGCACGCAGAACCTTGGTACGCATAACAGCTTCAGAAAGCTTCAGCTGGCGGTCAAGCTCGACAGTTGCGTCGGCGCTTGAGGTGAAGTTGACGACGGCGTAGATGCCCTCGGACTTCTTGTTGATTTCGTAAGCCAAGCGACGCTTGCCCCAGATGTCAACGTTCTCGATGGTTCCACCATCGTTACGAATGACGTTGAGGAACTTGTCAAGGCTGGGAGCTACGGTGCGCTCGTCGATCTCTGGATCGAGGATAACCATCAACTCATACTGATGCATGACTAACCCACCTCCTTCGGACTAAAACGGATACAGGCGGTCTGTATCAGGAGGGTTGTGCATGTGCCATCTGAGGAGGCCGGATACTTCCGGCGCACAGACAACTTCCCCAGTCTAGACCGGCTCGAAGCATTAAGCCAATCGGAGCTGGTCCAACTTCCGCGCTATCTAGCGGTTTGCCCACCACTGGAGCAGGCGTTCGCGAGCGACTTCAGCACCCAACGGCCCCTCATCTAGTCGCAGGTTGAGCAGATAGTTATAGGCCTCGCCAACCTCACGCCCAGCAGGAATGCCGAGGATTTCCATGATTTCTTCACCGTTGAGGTCGGGACGGATGGCCGCAAGTTCTTCGGCCTCGGAAAGTTCAGCGATGCGCTGTTCTAAATCGTCATAGGCAAAGGCGAGCCGGTCCGCCTTGCGTTTATTGCGTGTGGTGACGTCTGCTCGGGTGAGAATGTGCAGGCGGTCCAACAGATCCCCGGCGTCGCGGGCATACCTACGCACAGCCGAATCACTCCAGGCAGCATCTGAATAACCAAAGAAACGCAGGTGCAATTCAATGAGCCTGGCCACATTCTGGGTGGTTTCTTTATCAAAACGCAGGGCCTTCATGCGCTTGGATGCCAGCTTGGCACCCACAAGGTCATGGTGGTGAAAGCTCACAGCGCCACCCGGTTCCAGCTGCCTTGTGGCCGGCTTGCCGATGTCGTGCAGGAGTGCTGCTAGCCGCAATGTGACATCGGCAGGTTCGCCTGGGTTCCGTTCCTTTTCCAAGTCGATGGCTTGTTCGAGCACTGTCAGGCTGTGCTCATACACATCCTTGTGGTGATGGTGTTCATCCACTTCAAGGCGAAGTGCGGGAATCTCGGGTAACACAATCGCTGCAATGCCGGTGCTCACGAGAAGCTCAATGCCAGCACGGGGGTGATCTGTTTGCAGGAGTTTGCACAGTTCTTCGTTCACACGCTCAGCAGAAATGTTCTCAATGGCACCGGCAAACTCTGTCATTGCCCACTCAGTTTCCGCATCGGGGTGGAATCCGAGTTGAGAGGCAAAGCGTGCTGCGCGCATCATGCGTAAGGGGTCTTCGGTGAAAGAAACTTCTGCCGATTTTGGTGCACGAAGAATCTTTGCTTGGAGGTCTTCCACCCCGCCGGAGGGGTCAACAAGAATGAGCTCCGGTAAACGGACGGCCATCGCGTTGACACGGAAATCTCGCCTCAACAGGTCTTCTTCAAGGCTGTCGCCAAAAGCAACCTCTGGTTTACGCGTCTTTCCGTCATAGTGATCTGCTCGATAAGTGGTGATTTCCACCTTCTCGCCGGCTATCTGGGCACCGATGGTGCCAAAGTCGCGGCCGATGTCCCACTGTGCTTCAGAGATGGGTTCAACGATGTGCAAGATGTCATCGGGGCGGGCATTCGTCGTGAAGTCGAGGTCATGCACGGCGTGACCAAGAAAGGCGTCGCGAACGGGGCCACCTACGAGCGCCAGTTCATATCCGGCGTCGGCAAAGGCTTTCGCCAGGCGTGAAACGCTGGGCGAAGTACTCAAACGAGTAATTGATTCGATTGCTGAGGCGGCACTGTGCATTTCCCGTCATTCTACGGGGAGCATCGGGCGCTAACACGGTTGCGACGCCTACAATGGCAGGATGCCCTCTGCAGTGATTTCACGAGCCAACCGTGCATCACTGAGTGCACAGCTGGTGCGCTGGTGCGGGGCTCTTCTCATTACGGCACTGATGGTGACGGGACTCCAGCCTGGTGCGAAGGCAGCAGACGAGGTTTCACTCACGCTGACGCCCTCCGCTCTCAGTGCGGGACCGGGTGAAACCTTGGCAACAAGTGTCACCGTGACCAACGAGGGCACCGATGACATTCCCGCGGGCGAGGTCACGATTACTGCGCCTTCTGGTGTGCTGAACACACTCGTTGATCTGGATGAATGGTACTCCTCCAGTGACACTCAACAAACTGGCCGTTTCCTCACTTCTATTGACGTACCCGCCGTTTCTGCTGGGGAAACGGTGACGGTTAGTGCTGAACTACCTCTGGCTTCAGGTCGCTTTGGTTCATTGTGGGGGCCACGTGGTCTTGCCGCTGACTATCAGGTTTCCGGTGTGAGCACAGCGAGCGCTCGTTCTTCATTTGTCTGGACTGCAGGAACAGCTCCCTCCCCTGCGGCGATGACCACAATCTTGGCCATTGTTCCCCCGGCAGATTCCGCCGGAGTGCTCAGCTCACAGAAGCTCGTTGAGCTCACCGGCCCCAGCGGAGTTCTCACACGCCAGCTTCAACTAGCTCAAGGCCGGACCGTTGCAATCGGGGTTGACCCACGCATCATCAGCTCGATTGCTGCTTTGGGTGACACAATTCCAGAAAACGTTCAGTTGTGGCTGGATTTGCTGAAAGCGCTGCCGAACGAATCGTTCCTGTTGCCTTATGCCAATGCAGATATTTCTGCCCAGGCTCAAGCCGGAGCAACTACGCTGCTCGCGCCAATCACGACAGATATTGTGGCGGGTACTGCCGCGTCCACGGCGAGCGCCACTCCCACACCCACTCCTGGTGTTCCAGAGGTCACTACGGTTTCTTTCACTCCCAGGTTCAGTTCTCTAGCGTGGCCAGCTGGTGGCACTGTTTCTGGCTCTGATCTCGGAATTTTCTCTGCAAACGGGTACTCCCAGGTGATTCTCTCCTCACAGAACCTTGCTGAGACAGCCTCTGCTGGGATTGTTTCTGGAATGCCTGCTGTGGTCACGAACGCAGGGTTGAGTTCAGCGCTTTCTCATGACGATGTTTCACGAGGAGCGTCCTACCTTGCTGCAGCTGCACTCGACCCCGCAACTGGTGGTGCCCTATATGGCGGGCTGCCTCGAAGCTTCTCCATCACGGGTTTGAGTAAAACCGGCCAAATGCTCGATGCTCTTACTGGTTTGCCCTGGGTCACCTCAGGTTCTGTCGCTGCTGGATTGGGTTCTGCCACAACGGAACTTGCACTTGTGGACTCCCCCGAGTCTGAAGAGCGTACTGGCACAGTCCGCGCGCTGCTGGGGCAAAATGCTCAAGTTTCATCTTTCTCAACTATTGCTGAAGACCCCAGCCTGATCACCAGCCCTGCAGCACGTGACTTGGCTGCAGTACTGTCGGTTTCTTGGTTAGGAGATCCGAACTGGGGTAGCGCGGTCATTGCTCACAATGAAGTAACAGAGAAGCTGCTCAACTCAGTGAGCGTGGTCACCAGCAGCACCATCAACATGGTGGGTGGTCAGGCAAATATTCCGATCTCCGTCAACAACGCCTTAACCCAAGCCGTAACAGTTGTGGTCAATGGTGACCCTAATAATGGCCGACTGTTGGTCAACGGAGAAGAAACCATCACCATCCAGCCTGAATCCCAAGCTAAAGCAAGAATTCCTGTTCAAGCACAGGTTGGAAATGGCAGTGCCATTCTGACTGTCACGCTGCGCTCGGTTGAGGGTGTTCCCGTGGGGCAACCCGTTGGAATCCCTGTGAATGTGCGAGCCGACTGGGAAACGTGGGGACTCACAGCCGTGGGAATTGCTTTCGTGGGTTTGATTACCGCCGGTGTGATTCGCACACTTCGCCGCCGAAAGCAGGGACAATCAGAAGATGTCTAATCCTCAGGCCTCGGTTGGTCGTGCAAGCGTCCTCCTCGGCTCCGGCACGGTCGTCTCTCGTGCATTGGGATTCTTCAAGGCCATTATTTTGGCCCAAGCTTTAGGTGTTGTGGCCAGTGCTGGTGCCGATGCGTTCGCCGTCGCGAACCAAATGCCCAACAGCATCTATGTGCTGGTCTCTGGCGGAGTACTCACCGCCACTTTGGTTCCGGCCATCGTGAAATCTGCCAGCAACTCTGATGGTGGTGCCAGTTACGTCAACAAGCTCATGACAATGACCATCCTGGTTTTGCTCGGTGTCACCGCAATAGCCATGATTGCTGCGCCGCTTCTCATCACGCTTTATGCGACCCGCTGGTCTGCGGATCAGTTGGCGTTGGCAACCGCATTCGCCTACTGGTGTTTGCCACAGATTTTCTTTTATGGGCTCTACACAATCCTCGGTGAGGTTCTCAATGCTCGCGGCTCCTTTGGGCCATTCACCTGGGCACCCGCACTGAACAACGTCGTTGGAATCCTTGGCATCGTTGCCTTCATGCTGTTGTTTGGTGTTGATACCGCCGGCGAGCGCAGCGTTGTGGATTGGACCCCAGCCATGGTTGCGGTTTTGGCAGGAAGCGCGACGGCGGGCGTGGCTGCACAGGCACTAATTCTGACTGTCTTCTGGAAGAAGAATGGGCTGAGCTTTGCGCCAGATTTTGTTTGGCGCGGTGTTGGCCTTCGTGAAACCGGCAAGATGGTCGGCTGGACCTTTGGTGTTGTGCTGCTGACTCAGCTGAGCATCATTGTTCAAACCAACGTGGTTGCACTTGCTTCAGGCCAAGGTGCGTCGGTGTTCACGATGACCACTGCGTGGCTGATTTTCCTGCTGCCACACTCGATTATTGCTGTCTCTATGGGCACGGTCTACTTCACACGAATGAGTAAAGACCATGCAGCTGGCAATCGTGAGGGCATGGCTGGAGATGCTTCCACTGCGCTGCGTCAGATCGGCTTGTTTATCTGCTGGGCTGCTGCTGGATTATTGGCTGTGGCATTTCCTCTGTCCCGTATTTTCAGTGAAAACTTCCTCTCGGTGATTAACCTGGGCTGGCTGATCATGGTGCTGGTGCTCGGACTTCCAGCCTTCAGTGCGGTGTATGTCATGTTCCGCATCTTCCTTGTTCAAGGCAAAGCACCTCTAATGTTTTGGCTCACGGTGTTGCAGGTCGGTGTCTATGTGGTGCTCATTTTGCTGAGCTCTCAGATTTACGTCACCGTGATTACCCTGGCAGTGTGTACCTCGCTTGCCATATCCGTCATTATTCAAGCAATTGTGACCTGGGCGGTGCTGCGCAAAACACTTCCTGAGGTTCGTAAAAGTGGCATTGCCAGCACGGCAGTACGCGGCTACATCGCCGCTGCCATAGCTGGATTTATTGGGCTGATTGTCAGTAACCAATTCGGTTCATTGACAGCCACCGGATATGCCCAAGAAAGCATTCTTAACGCGATTGTGGCCATGGTTGGAATTGGTCTGGTCGTGACCGGAGTCTTCCTGCTCTTGTTGTGGATCATGCGGGTGAAGGAAGTTCACCAATTGTTTGGTCAATTACGGTCCCGCCTGAGCCGATAACCCCGATTCGGGAATATTCCGCCAGTAGACTGGGTTCTACTCATTGCCTTACTTTCGGCTGAAATTGCCGCTTTCTAGGAGTGCCTCGTGCGTCAAGTCATCATTATTGGTTCCGGTCCTGCCGGATACACCGCTGCGATTTATGCTGCACGCGCGAACTTTAAGCCTCTCGTTATTGCCAGCTCCGTCGAAGCAGGCGGTGAACTGATGAACACCACTGAGGTTGAGAACTTCCCCGGCTTCCCTGAGGGAATCATGGGGCCAGACCTGATGATGAAGATGCAGGAACAGGCAGAAAAGTTCGGTGCAGAAGTTCTACTCGATGATGTTGTCAGTGTTGAGCTCTCCGGCGACGTCAAGCGCGTAGTAACCGGTGGCGGTCAGACTTTTGAAGCGCTTTCTGTGATTTTTGCTACCGGATCTGCTTACCGCAAGCTTGGCTTGGAGGGCGAAGACCGCCTCTCCGGTCACGGTGTTTCCTGGTGTGCAACCTGCGATGGCTTCTTCTTCCGACAGAAGACCGTTGCCATTGTTGGCGGTGGCGACTCCGCTATGGAAGAAGCTAACTTCCTCACGCGTTTTGCTGACAAGGTCTATGTCATTCACCGCTCAGAGACACTGCGTGCATCCAAGATCATGCAAGACCGTGCACACGCGAACCCCAAGATTGAATTCCTGTGGAACTCGACGATTGATTCCATCAACGGTGAGAGAAACCTGACTTCAGTGACACTGAAGAACACGGTCACTGGTGACCTCAGCGAACTCCCCCTCGACGGGCTCTTCATCGCCATTGGTAATGACCCTCGTACCCAGCTCATTCATGGTCAGCTTGACCTCACCCCGGAAGGCACCATTGCCGTCAAGGGTCGCACCTCCATGACCAACCTGACCGGTGTTTTTGCCGCAGGTGACGTCATTGACCCCACATATCGCCAGGCTGTCACTGCTGCCGCCAGTGGAACTGTCGCAGCCTTAGACGCCGAGCACTACCTCCAATCACTTCCTGTCGAAACCCTCGCACAGGCCGCAAACAACTAAGCAACGTTTTACGACTAAGGAGAAATCATGTCTGCAGCACCCGCAGTAACTGACGCAAGCTTTGACGCAGACGTCCTCAAGAGCACTAAGCCTGTTCTCGTGGACTTCTGGGCAGAATGGTGCGGCCCCTGCCGCGCCGTAGGACCCATCCTCGACCAGCTTCGAGCTGAGCACGGTGACAAGCTGGAAATCGTCAAGCTCAACGTGGATGAGAACCCTCAGACCGCGATGGCTTACCAAATCACCTCAATTCCTGCGATGAAAGTTTTCGTCAACGGTGAGGTCGCAAAGACCATCATTGGTGCGAAGCCCAAGCCTGCTCTCGAGCACGATCTGGCTGACTTCATCGGCTAATTCGCTTCTCAGCAGGGGGCCGTCGGGGTTGATCCCGGCGGCCCCCTGCATTTAACCGCTGTTTTTCCCAACTACGATTGTTCTGTGGCCGAGACTAACGAGACGGGTCAAGAAATCAACCTTGACCCCTGGTTCAATCATTACGCCAGCCGAACCTCCGGTCTGAGCGCCTCTGAAGTGCGCGCGCTTTTCGCGGTTGCCTCACGCCCAGAAGTTGTCTCCCTTGCCGGTGGAATGCCCTATGTTCGGGCTCTTCCCGAGTCTTTAGTCAACGGTGCTCTCGAGAAGGTCATGAGCGAGAACGGCCCCATGGCGATGCAGTATGGCTCAGGCCAAGGAGTTCCAGCGCTGCGTGAGCAAATCCTCGAAATCATGGCACTTGAAGGCATTAACGCCTCCGTTGACGACGTGGTCGTCACCACGGGTAGCCAGCAGGCTTTGGATTTGGTCACCAAGCTTTTCATTGATCCCGGTGACGTGATTCTTGCTGAAGCACCCAGTTATGTCGGCGCTATCGGTGTTTTTCGCAGTTACCAAGCTGATGTCGTGCATGTCCTCATGGATGAGCACGGGCTGATCCCACAGAAATTACGTGAGGCCATTGCGCAGGTTCAGGCGTCTGGGCGCACCATCAAGTTTTTGTACACCATCCCAAACTTTCACAACCCTGCCGGTGTAACGCTCTCCGCTGAGCGTCGTCCTGAAATTCTTCAGATTTGTCAGGACAACGGCATTCTCGTCCTGGAAGACAACCCCTACGGTCTTCTTTCTTTCGAGGAAGATGTTCCACCCGCCATTCGTTCTTTGAATGAGGACGGCGTGATTTATTTGGGGTCCTTCTCCAAGACTTTGGCTCCCGGTTTCCGTGTGGGGTGGGCTTTAGCTCCCCACGCCATCCGAGAAAAGCTCGTTTTGGCTGCTGAATCAGCAATTTTGTGCCCCAGCTCGTTTAGCCAAATGGTGATTAGTGAATATTTGAGCCAAGCGGACTGGAAAGGCCAGATCGAAACATTCCGTGGTGTCTATAAAGAACGCCGTGATGCAATGTTGGATGCGCTGAATGAGTATTTGCCTGATTTGAGCTGGAATGTTCCCAACGGTGGGTTTTACATCTGGTGCACACTGCCTGAGAACCTTGATTCCAAGGCGATGCTGCCTCGCGCAGTCTCGGAACTTGTTGCGTACACACCTGGGACAGCATTCTTTGCCGATGGAACAGGCCGCCAGAACATTCGCCTGTCTTTCTGCTACCCCACACCAGAGAACATCAGAATCGGTATTCGACGTCTTGCCACAGTCATTCGCGGTGAACTAGACCTGCTCGCCGATTTTGCCGGAACTGGTTCTCTCATTGCTGCTCACGGTGACGATAACGTCATTGCTCCTCCACCAGATCTCAGCTAGGAAACGAGGCCACTATGTCTTCTCTCACCATTGCGGTTCTTTCCGGAGGAATCTCTCACGAGCGTGAAGTGTCGTTACGCTCTGGTCGACGTGTTGCCGATGCGCTGATTGCACGCGGTCACAATGTGACCATCATTGACCCAGATGCTTCGTTGTTTGCCACGCTTGCCACGCTCAAGCCAGATGTGGTGTGGCCCGCATTGCACGGAGCAAGCGGTGAAGACGGTGCCATTCTTGATTTGCTCCGAGCAGCTGGTTACTCCTATGTTGGCCCCTCTGCCCAGGCAGCCCGTTTGGCATGGTCCAAGCCAGTTGCCAAAACTTTAGTGTCTCGGGCTGGAGTGGCCACTGCCCCTTCGCTGACTATTGCGCGTGAAGCGTTCCGTGAACTTGGTGCCGGTTCTGTTTTGGAATTAATTAGCTCTGAACTGGGAAATCATGTCGTGGTTAAGCCTGCTTCAGGTGGATCTGCACAGGGTGTCTCCATCGTTACTCAGGCAGAAGACCTGCCGCGTGCGATGGTGGATGCATTTACGTATCACGACGTTGCCCTGATTGAAAAATACATTTCCGGCACGGAAGTCGCCGTGACTGTCACTGATGGCCCTTCTGGGGCACAAGCCCTGCCCGCAGTGGAAATCGTCCCACTGGAGGGCGTATATAGCTTTGAGGCCCGCTACAACGCCGGGGAGACCACGTTCTTTGTCCCTGCTCGCTTGTCAGATCAGGTTTCAGCAGCGATTGCCTCGGCTGCCGTGACGGTGCACGAAACTCTGGGGCTCTCACAGATCTCCCGAATCGACCTCATCGTGGATGACTCCGGGGTTCCCTGGTTCTTAGAAGCGAACTCCCTGCCCGGGCTTACCGAGACGTCAAGTGCTCCACTCGCGATTGAAGCATCCGGTGTAGATGTTGGCGCACTCTACGAAGCACTCGCCCGCGCAGCACAAAACTAGGGCACTAGGCCCCCCGTTTCACGTGGAAACTAGTTGCTACCGAACGGAGTCTCACCGAGCTCGGTGAGGATTCTGTTGAGGTCGCCGATGGTTGCAAATTCGATGCTGATCAGGCCTTTTTTAGCGCTCAAGGAGATTTTCACACGTGTATCTAGGCGATCTCCGAGCCGCTCAGCAATCTCGTCGAGGTGACCGCGACGTGTTCCCGCTACAGGCTTAGGCTTCTTGGCTGTGGGGGCCTCGCCTGCGAGCGCCTCGGCGGCGCGAACAGAGAGATCCTCGTTGACGATCTTGTCGGCGAGGCGCTGCATGGCCTCTGGGTCTGAAACAGACAAGATGGCACGCGCGTGGCCTGCGCTCAGAACACCGGCAGCCACCCGCTTTTGAACTAGCGGTGGAAGACGAAGCAAACGGATGGTGTTAGAGATCTGGGGACGAGAGCGTCCGATGCGTTCAGCGAGCTGCTCTTGAGTAATTCCAAAGTCAGCCATGAGCTGCTGGTATGCCGAAGCTTCTTCCAGTGGGTTCAGTTGTGAGCGGTGCAGATTCTCCAGCAGTGCGTCACGAAGCATGTCTTCGTCAGCGGTCTCGCGAATGATGACAGGAATCTGCTCGAGACCCACTTCTTTCGACGCGCGCAGACGGCGTTCACCCATGATGAGTTCGTAATTGTCGGACCCGGGAATGCTGCGCACAACGATGGGCTGCAAGATGCCAATTTCGCGGATGCTGTGAACCAGTTCAGCTAGGTCTTCAGGGTTGAATACCTTACGAGGCTGCTGAGGGTTAGGAACCACCAGGTTGGGGGAGATGTAAGCAAGGCGTGCACCGGGAACCTCAACCAGCTCTTTTTGTTGCTCTGATGCAACAGGGATGGACCCTGTTGCTGTTTGGTCGGGGAAAAAGACATCTACCGGTCGCTCAGCATTGGGTGCAGTAGGAATGAGCGAACCAATGCCTCGGCCCAAGCCTGTGCGCTTATTCGTTGCCATGTGTGGCCTCCTGTGCTGGGGAACGATGTGAAGGTGGTGCGCCGCGCAGAGCAATCTCGTGGGCAGCCTCAATGTAAGAAATGGAGCCAACAGACATTGTGTCGTAGCTCACGACAGTCTGGCTGTAGCTGGGGGCTTCAGAAACACGCACTGCCCGAGGAATGACAGCTTTAAGAACTTGCTGGGGGAAGTGTGTGCGCACGTCCTCTGCTACCTCGTGAGCCAATCTGGTTCTGCTATCAAACATGGTGAGCAAGATTGTGGACACCTGAAGGTAGGGGTTGAGGCCCTGGTTGATCATCTCAATGGTGTTGAGCAGCTGGGACAGCCCCTCGAGAGCGTAGTACTCGCACTGAATGGGGATTAATACCTCGCGTGCGCAGGTAAACGCATTAATGGTGAGCAACCCTAATGAGGGTGGGCAGTCGATGAAAACGTAGTTGTAGTCATTGCCGGGGCTAGCGAAAAGCTGTTCCAGTGCGTCACGCAGCAAATATTCGCGGCGCTCGCGCCCATACATTTGAAGTTCTGCCCCAGCAAGGTCCAGGTTGGAGGGCGCGCAATACAGCTCGCCTTCTTCTGTGCTCTTTTGAATAACGTCTACGAGTGGTTTTCCCTCGACGAGGACGTCATAAATGCTGGGGATGTCCCCATGGTGTTCAATTCCCAGAGCCGTAGAAGCATTTCCTTGGGGATCGAGATCAATAACGAGTACTTTGGCGCCAAAGCGAGCCAGGGCCGCTGCAATGTTGACCGTGGTGGTGGTTTTACCCACTCCACCTTTTTGGTTGGAGACCGTAAAGACGCGAGGGCGCTGGGGAAGCGGCGGCGGTGTTTGATCCAGGATTCGACGTCGTGCCGTCAGGTCACTGAGTTCCTTAGCTAACGGAGAATCAACGTCAACAGTTGACGTTGTGCTCGTTTCTTCAGGATGTTTCACGTGAAACCTTTACCTCGGTGGTGTGGAGATTGCGGACCTACTCAACTGTAGCCCGAACCACCCTTGTTACGTCATCGAGGAGACCCTCACCCAGGGTCAGGACCTCGACGTTGTGCAGTTTGAATGCTTTGATTTGCTTGGCAGCCGCCTCAATTTCAGCCTGAGCGCCGGCGCCCTTCATCAACACGAGTTCTCCACCTGGACGAACGAGGGGCACTGTCATGGGGATCAGTTTCTTCAACGCGCTGACAGCCCGTGCTGTGACCTGGTCAAGCAATACGTCACGGCGGACGTCTTCTGCACGATCACGGACAACAGTGACGTTGGTGAGGCCCAGAGCGACTACCTGATCATTCAGCCATGCGGTGCGGCGCTCCATGGGCTCAATGAGGGTAAAGTCCACATCTGGGCGAGCAATAGCAAGAACAAGGCCGGGGAGGCCCGCTCCGCTGCCCACGTCGCCGACACGACCATGGAGAAGTGGCGCAACAACGGCACAGTTGAGGATATGGCGAGTCCACAGCCGAGGAAGCTCAAGCGGGCCGATAAGACCGAGTTCCTCACCATATTGCGCAAGATTGGCCGTAAATTGGCGCGCTACATCAATCTGTTCGCCAAAAATCTGAGCCGCTTGAGCTGGCTCCGCTTCATATTCCGAAGTCAATGTTTCACGTGAAACTATTTGCCGGCAGTGATGACGGTGTGACGGTCTTTGCCCTCGCCGTCAGAGTGAGACACCAGGCCTCGTTCGCTCACAAGATCGTGCACAAGCTTGCGTTCGTAGGAGCTCATGGGAGGAAGTGCGGCTGCTGAAGCGCCGTTTTCCAGGCGAGCAGCTGCTGCATCCACGAGTGCTGCGAGTTCCTGTTCTCGAGTTTGGCGTGAGCCACCCACGTCAAGGATGAGGCGAGAGAACTGTCCGGTCTTGTTCTGAACAGCAAGACGAGTGAGTTCTTGCAGTGCCGCTACGGTTTCGGGGCGTGAAAGAACACGAACGTTTCCCTGCTCTGAAGCGGTTACAGAGACGTAGGCACGACCATTACGGGCGTCTATGTCCAGATCTCCGTCTAAATCGGCGATGTCGAGCAGTTCTTCGATGTAATCAGCGGCGACATCACCCTCGTTTTCGAGGTCTTTGAGGCTTGGTGCTGCTTTTGCTTCGGTTTCAGACACGGTTATTTCTTCTTTCCGGACTTCTTAGCGCGGTTCTTGCTCACGGGCTGTACGCGCTGTGCTGGCTTAGGTTCTTCAATCTCAATAACTTCAGGGGTTCCCTTGGGTAGTTTGCCGCGGCGCGCTAGGCGCTCTTCGCGGTCTTTTGCTGCCTGGCTACCAGGAGTGGGCATGTTGCGGATCACAATGAACTGCTGCCCCATGGTCCAGAAGTTGGATACAAGCCAGTAGAACATCACACCAAGAGGGAAAGTGAAGCCCGAGAAGGCAAAGACGAGGGGGAGGATGTAAAGCAAGATGCGCTGCTGACGGAAAGCAGGACTTGCCTTGGTTTCCTCGGACATGTTCTTAGAAACAATTTGCAGCTGAGTGATGAACTGCGATGCCGTCATCAAAACCACCATGGTCATGGCAATAACCATGACCGAAACCTGTGGTGGGTTTGCATTCATTGCCTGAACGAAGGTCGTGTGAAGTGGGGCCACACCAAAAAGGCTCGCGTTGTAGAACGACTGAGCAAGCTCGGCGTTCATGGGACCAACACCAGCAGCACCTTGTTTGACTGCTACATCGTTAAGTACCGAGAAAAGGCCAAAGAAGATAGGCATCTGCAACAAAAGCGGCAGGCAGGAGCTCAGAGGGTTGCTTCCAGTGCGGCGATAAAGTTCCATGGTTTCGCGAGACATTGCTTCGCGTGAGAACTGGTCCTTCTTGCCCTTGTATTTATCCTGGATTTTCTTCAGATCCGGCGCAATCTCCAGCATTTTCCGCTGGCTCTTGATCTGACGAACAAAGACGGGAATGAGTGCTGCACGAACGACAACAACAAGTCCGACGATAGCGAGAACCCAAGTAGCACCTGCATCTGGGTCCATTCCAAGAGTGGTGAATAACCAGTGGAAGGACACCAAGATAAGTTCAATGGCCCACTTAATTGGCCACAGAATAGCGCCGATAATATCCATAGGAGCGTTACGCCCTTCCTTCATTCATCACAACAAAACCGTGTGCTGTGACACGAAAAAACTTGTGCTTCGCGGGCGGCACGTCATCGACGCCACCGAGTGCCCACGGGTTGCACCTTCCTAGCCTACGCAGAGTTAGGCCAGAACCCACAATGACGCCTCGTTGTTGAAGTGCCTGAAGTCCGTAGTGTGAGCATGTTGGGTAGTACCGACAGACGTCTCCATACAATGGCGAAATGAGTTTTCGGTAGGCCAAAGCCAACACAATCATGATGTTTCGAGGCAAAAGGTAGAGAAAAGAAAGCAGCTTTTTCACTGAACTTTTTCTCCTAACGAGTCAATTGCTCGAAGTACATCGGTGTGTAATTCTTCCCAGGAAGACTGGGCGGCAGCTGGTAACGCGCGTATGACGAAATCTGCGCTGTAGTTATCTTTGACTTCCCACGCGATAGCCCGAAGCTGGCGACGAACACGATTTCTCGTAGGCGCGTTACCTACAGCCTTAGAAGTCACCATCCCGAAACGAGAAAGACCTCGATCAGACGGGGCTGCATAAGCAACCACCAAAGACGAGGTCTGTTTCGTTCCGCGACGAATGATTCGACGGAAGTCCGTTGGCAAAGCCAATCGGTGTGCCCGGTCGAGCACGGCCGATACTAAGCGGAAAGTTCGGAGCGGCCCTTACGGCGGCGAGCAGCCAAGATGGCGCGGCCGGCGCGGGTACGCATACGCAAACGGAAGCCGTGAACCTTCGCACGACGACGGTTGTTGGGTTGGAACGTTCTCTTGCTCATAAGTCAATCTCCATGACGGTGATGTCGCGCGCCATATCTGCGCGGCGCAAAACAGTGGGATGCACAAAAGGCATCAACCGATTAAATCTAAAGGTTAGAAGCGTCTGCGTCAAACCAGAGGACATACAAACTCAAGATTATGAATGCCCAAGGGAGAAATATTTCGCAACGACACACTCTTTTTGAAAAACTGGAGTTGCCTTAATCCACAGGTTTTCGATACGGTC